>DATGOR010000354.1:0-11016 GCA_035305805.1 Vicingaceae bacterium
TACCATTATTGCTGCCGGAGCTGTTGTTACTCAAGGAACGCATGTGGAAGCCAACTGTATTTATGCCGGAGTTCCTGCCAAAAAAGTAAAGGAAATGAATAAAGAGCTTTCGGAAGGGGAAATAAAAAGAATAGCTGAAAGCTATGTGATGTATGCTGGATGGTATAAGTAGGTTTCAAGTTCAAGGTTTGAAGTTTGAAAAAAGTTAATTGATGAAGAAATTTACCTCGAAAATACACTTCGTTAAACTTACCAGAAGGGGATTTATTCTTTTACCAATCTAATTATCTTTTTCTTACTTCCTGATTCAATAATCAACAAATAAACACCCGCTATTTCATCTATATTTAAGTTCAATAGTTGACTGTTCTCGTATGTATTAGACAATATTAACTTACCACTCAAATCTGTCACCGTAACTATTACACTTTGGTAGTTTTCTCCTAAATCAATCGAGAAATTCCCGTCTGTTGGATTAGGGAAAAGTAATATTTCTTTCCCAAATCCATTCTCCATTATTCCCACTCCTGTTACCGTAGAACAAACAGAAGTATCAGAACATCCATTAATGGTGACGATTACGGCATAGTCTCCGTTAGCCGTAGCAGTGTATGATTGGTTAGTAGCTCCAATAATCGGAGTCATTCCTGAACAATCTACCCATTGATATGTTGCTCCTAATTGATTAGCAGTAATAGTATTAGCATTTAAAGAAGTAGTAACATCAACTACAGTAATAGTTAAATTAATAGTAATAACGCTATCACAACCAATCGCATTAGGAATCGTATCTGTATAAGTTCCACTACTTATCCATGTATAATTGCCACTTGGTGAAGTATAGCTGTCACATACGGTTGGATTAATGGTAGAAGTAGAAGAAACACCATTAATCGTCAAATTAATCGTGATAACACTATCACAACCAATCGCATTAGGAATCGTATCCGTATAAGTTCCACTGCTTATCCATGTGTAATTGCCACTTGGCGAAGTATAGCTGTCACATACGGTTGGTGAAATAGTAGAAGCTGAAGATGTAGTGTCTATAGTTAGGTTTATTGTAATAACACTATCACAGCCCATTGCATTCGGAATGGTATCCATATAAGTCCCAGTATTTGTCCATATATAATTGCCACTTGGAGAAGTATAACTGTAGCATGTAATTGGATTTATTGTAGAAGAAGAAGTATTCGCAATAATTAAATTTACTGTAAAAATACTATCACATCCAACGGAATTAGAAATCGTATCCATGTATGTTCCGCTGCATGACCAAATATAGTTTCCGCTTGGTGAAGTATAGCTGCCACATGAAATTGGGTTTATAGTAGCGGAAGTACTATCTACAGTCAAAACAACTGTAATAATACTATCACAACCAACTGAGTTAGGGATTATATCGGTATAGGTGCCACTACTTACCCATGTATAAAACCCACTTGGGGAGATATAATTATTACAAGCAGTAGAATTAATAGTCGAATATGTAGTTTGAGCACAATATTCAGCAGCACCTACATCTCTTATCCCAGTAATTGAGCGATTTTGTGCAACAGAAGAATCAGTTGGGTCCCCCATATTTATAGCAACGGAAGCAACACCTGGTGACATGGTTTGAGTAGTACCACCGTAATAGGCTAAAGGCTGCAAGTTTAATTGTGTGGCTGTCACATTAATTTGATCGGTAGCAATACTGCCCAAAGGTGCATCACTAAAAATATTATACCCTTGAGAAATAATTGGAGATGAGCCTCTATAAATATTACTATTACCATTTAAAGCTATAATTGAACTTCCTATAATAGAGATAAAAGAGCTATGATGATTAAGCCAAATCCCTCCTCCTAATCCGTTAGCTGCATCATTCCCACTTATTGTTGAATTAATTACCGTTACTGGAATATTCCTAGAATATATTCCACCACCGTTTCCATTAATAGAAATATTCCCATTTATAGTAGAATGAGTTATCTCCATAGGAGTATTAGTTGATTGAGAGTAAATATGAATCCCTCCTCCATTGTTTCCGGCAACATTCCCGCTTATCGTTGAATTGATTATTGATATAACATAACCAGCAAAAGCAGCATAAATCCCTCCACCATATGTTGCAGTATTATTATTTATGGTTGAATTGGTTAGCGACACATAGCCACCAATAATCCCTCCTCCCTCCATTGTTGTAGTGTTATTACTTATGGTTGAGTTGCTTACACTTACATTACGAGAAAAAATCCCTCCACCTTGAGTCCCTGAAACATTTCCGTTTAGGATTGAATTAGTTACCGTTAAAGAATTTGGACCATACGAAGAAAGACAATAGACCCCTCCTCCTTGATCACCTGATGTA
This sequence comes from Vicingaceae bacterium, assembly GCA_035305805.1. Classification (GTDB taxonomy): domain Bacteria; phylum Bacteroidota; class Bacteroidia; order Flavobacteriales_E; family Vicingaceae; genus BRH-c54. Next base: position 2,357 of record DATGOR010000354.1, read on the forward strand.
TTCTCACTTATATCTGAACTATCTATTACGATAGAAGGAAAATTACTCAAAGAACCAGAGTTAGAAGCAAATATCCCTCCACCATCACTACCCGCATTGTTCCATTTCATGGTTGAATGAATTACTTCTATAGAAGGAAAACCATTACTAGAAAAAGAATAAATTCCACCACCTTTTCCATTAGGAGCAACGTTACTGTTTATAATTGAATTAATTACTATTACAGAGTCAGAAGAAATTCCTCCACCATTTCCGTTAGCTGCAACATTCTCGCTTATAGTTGAATTAATTACTGTGGTAGGGTTTCTACGTGAAAAAATCCCGCCAGCTCCGTTATTAGCAGTATTCCCACTGATGGTTGAATTGTTTACCGTTACAATTGTAGAATTAGCAGAACAATTAATTCCTCCTCCAATTTGTCCTGCAACATTTCCACATATTGTTGAATTGTTTACCGTTACAGAAGCTAAACTAGAGCCGCTAGTATTAGAATTAACATAAACTCCTCCACCTCCACCGCTAGTAGTATTTCCTGTTATCTTTGAATTACTTAACGTTACAAGAGAAGAAGAACCATCAGAATAAGAAAAAATTCCTCTTTCATTTCCAATTATATCAGAACTATCTACCAACACAGTAGAAGTATAATAAGAAGAGTAAGAATAGGAATAAATTCCTGTTCCAGTATTTCCACTTATCTCTGAATTACTTACCGATATAAAAGAAGATTTATCAGAATAAGAATAAATCCCCCTCCCAGCATTTCCACTTATTAATGAGTTAGTTACAATTACTGTGTCATGACAAAAAGAAGATAAAGAATAAATCCCATCTCCTGTATTTCCATTTATGGTAGAACTGATTATCATTATGGAAGAAGAAGGAAAGGAAGCACCACTATTAAAATAAGAATAAATTCCTTCCCCTGCATTTCCACTTATGGTAGAATTGATTACCGTTACAGAAGAAGAAGAAGGAGAAGAAGAAGAACTAATATAAATCCCTCCACCATTTCCATTAATAGTTGTATTCCCGCTTATGATTGAATTTATTACCCTTATTGAAGGAGAATTAGAATAATCAAAAGAATAAACATAAATTCCTCCTCCTTTACTTCCTGCTACATTTCCTCTTATTATAGAATTCTTAATAAAAAGTGTATCCGAACCTCTATATAACACTGCACCTCCATGCCCAGTTAGTGTGGTTCCTACTCCATTACCATTTATAAGTACTAAACTGTCTAGCGTAACATTTGTAGTATTAGTTATACCAAAAATTCGACTATTATTGTTTCCACTAATATAAAGAGTATCAGTTGTATTATATAAACCAATTATATATAAAGATTTACTAAACCTTATTTCAGTTGCTATAATGGTATCACTTCCATTACTTATTAAATTAGGGTCAAAACGTATAGTGTCACCATTAACAGCTAGTGACACAATAGCTGTTCTTAAGGATCCAGCCCCAGAATTATTAGTATTGGTTACGGTAATTACAGCCGAGTAACTATTAAAACTAATAGAAAAAAATGCGGCAACTAATACAAAAGTTTGTAGTAATCTTTTTAGCTGATAAAAGTTAGTATAGTAAATAAAACCGCTTGCTGGAATTTTATCTAATTGCTCTAGTGGGTGGTTTTCAATAGTAAGTAAACTATTTTTTCGAGTTTGATAATGAATTTCAGATTGTTTTTTCATTCCTATATACCTAATAGTTGCTAGCTTTTGGTAATATGTTAGTCTGAAAAAACCTTTATATAACCAAATAATAAATTTGTCAATAAACAAAAATAGCAAAAAAATACAGATCAATGTATAAAAGAGGGATAACTATTAACCTCATAAACTATAAACTTATAATCTAATTAAACTATTTATTTTTCTATCTTTGTCATTAAATGAAATTTGTTTATCCGGAATTTCTTTATGCCCTTTTTGCAATAGCCATTCCTATTGTCATTCACCTATTTAATTTCCGAAAGTTTAAAAAAATTTACTTCTCCAACGTTCAGTTTTTAAAAGAAGTAACACAAGAAACCCAATCTAAATCTAAACTAAAACACTTACTAATTCTAATCAGCAGAATTCTAGCAATAAGTTTTTTGGTATTTGCTTTTGCTCAACCATATATCCCAACCAACAGCTTGTACCGTAAAAGACAATGTATTGATAGGCATGGGTGCTATTGTTATGGATGGTGTGGTGGTAGAAAGTAATACCATTATTGCTGCCGGAGCTGTTGTTACTCAAGGAACGCATGTGGAAGCCAACTGTATTTATGCCGGAGTTCCTGCCAAAAAAGTAAAGGAAATGAATAAAGAGCTTTCGGAAGGAGAAATAAAAAGAATAGCTGAAAGCTATGTGATGTATTCAGGATGGTATAAGTAATTTTCAACCATACATTCGTATATCAAACAACCATTTAAGGGCATTAATCGTCTTTAGGTTGAATGTAATTTATCGTTTACTTGGAAATTCAAGAAATTATAGAAGGTTGCTACCAAAACAGTAGAAAGCACCAAGAAGCTTTGTACAATTTATATGCAGCAAAAATGCTGGGTGTTTGTCTAACTTACACCAAAAATAGAGATGTTGCTCAAGATATTTTGCATGATGGTTTCTTCAAGGTTTTTAAAAAATTTCACCAATACGATACTACTTGGAGTTTACAAGGCTGGATAAGAAGAATTATTGTAAATACTGCCATAGACTATTTTAGAAAAACTAACCGAATATCTCCAACCGATTTTCAGGAAGCAACATACATGATTGGCGGCTACAACGAAACTGCAGAGCAGTCTAAAACCAACGATTTATCTGAATTAATAAACATGCTGCCGGTAGGTGCTCGAACCATTTTTAATTTATACACCATTGAAGGTTATAAACACCAAGAAATAGCTAAAATGTTATCCATTAGTGAAGGAACATCAAAATCTCAACTTTCTAAAGCCAAAAGTGTTTTAAGAGAGTTGGTTGAAAAATATTACGAAAGATAAGCATTGAAAAAAAAGAACAACATAGAAGAATGGTATAAAAATGAGCTGAACAATTACAAGGTTGAGCCGGATAAAAGCGGATGGGAAAAACTATCTTCCGCAATGGATCATCCTGCACAATTGTCTGAAAGTGCTTTTGATGAATTTGTAAAAGAGGAGATGGAACTAATTACCGAGCAACCGGACAAAGTAGTTTGGGACAAGCTCTCTGAGAAACTAGATTTAGCTACCGTTTGGGACAGATTAGCAGTTTCGTTAACCCATTACGAACGTTGGTTGTGGTGGAAAAACACCCTATTCAAAACCGCTGCCGTATTAGTTTTTATGCTAGGAATTGGTGTGTCCCTTAACAATTACCTTATAGACAAACCTAAGCTTTACCAGCATAATACTAAAAATACAGCAGTAAAAATTACCCCGGTAAAATCACCTGAATCTAAAGTGGCTATTAATATTCCTAAAGAATTACATGAAAAGGAACGTTTTGCTACCAATGAAATCAACCATAAAGAGCAGAAAAAGAAGTCTTCAGAATTATTCTCTACCAGTAAAAGCAATCAAAAATTAGAAGCTACTTCTAACATTTCCAAAGCTAATTCCAAACTAAATATTAGTGAATTAAGCGATTATTCTAAGGGAGAATTACTGGCTGTTAATCACACTTATTCATTAACACCAACAATCGCCAAAGAATTTTTAATTAAAAAAGAGAACAATAAAATCATTTTTAACAATAAACGATTTTCTTCACATTTTGCTTTTGGGATTTACGCCAAACGTATTTACTTTGGTTTTAATGCAGGTTTCAAAAAACAAAGTATGATTACGCAATTAAAGAATAACGGAATGTATGCTAACCTCAAGCAACAAACTTTGTTAGATCATGGTACTTCTTTCGGTTTTACTACGGGAATTATTCTTTCTGATAAAATGAACCTCGAAACTAATGTTAATTTATATTCGAGCAGCGGTTATAGAAAAAAATTCTATTCGACAGAAAATAGTTTTGCTGAAAAACAGCGTTTAACATATTCCAATATTAGCTTATTAGCAAAACGTATGTACAACAAATCCACTTTTGACGACAAAAAATATTCTACCAATTTTATGGGGGGTATATATGTTGGCTTTTTAAGACATGCTGTTGTTGCCAATGGATCTCAAGCAACTGTTGAACAATACAATAACCTTGATGCCGGAATTGTCTTGGGAATTGAACAAGACAGGTATATCACTAAAGAATTGGTTATAACGCCCGGAATTAGGTATTACCAAGGAGCTAAAAACATTGCTACTGAAAAAAGTCCATTCCAATATGCCTATAATTCTGCTCTAGAGTTTAACATTGCTCTTAAATACATTTTCCTAAAAAGAAACTGACTTCCAACCTTTTCTCATCATTAATCGTTCTAACAAAGCTTTGGAACAATTAAAAAACATATTACTTCATTTAATAGCATTCTTCGTTTTGCTATTGCATCCATCATTTAACAAAGAAAAAAATCCTTTATCAATGATGCATTATTATGTTTACGGCAATGTATTTAAACTTAATGTAGATGCTAGCTTAGATAGAAATGAGTTGTTTGTAAAATGGATTTGTAAAGACCAACAAGCGGTATGTAAAGAGCTAGAGATTTATGCTAATGGAAAAATCACTAACACCATTCCTTTTGAAAAGGGAAAGCAGGAGTTAGAAATTTACTACAAAAACCAACTTATTGGCAAACTGCAACAAACTAAATCCAGTGAGAAACAAGCACACTCATATTATATTAACCTAATTAAGAAAGGTAGAGAAATCTTATTAACCGGAGAGATTTCAGGCCCTTCGGAGGCAATACTGAATACTTCAATAAATGTTAATGATTTTGTTTTAAGCAATCATTAGATTTTGTAAATCCATCCGTATTTATCTTCTATATTACCACGCTTAATAGCGTCAATAGTTTCAGCAATTTGGTTAGAAACAACTCTATTTTCAAGTGCCGGAAGTTCAAATTTTTCATCCTCATAAGTAATGGAAGCAATTTGTGCTATAGTAGCAGCAGTTCCCGTTCCAAAAGCATCTTGAAGTCTATTGTTTCTGGCAGCTTCTACTATTTCTTTTACGGCAACCCTACGTTCTTCTACTTCAATACCCATTTCTTGAGCCAATTTTAACACACTGTCTCTTGTAATTCCTGCTAAAGTAGTATTTAATGAAATTGACGGAGTTATTATTTTATTATCTATCAAAAACATGACGTTCATAGTGCCAGATTCTTCAATATACTCATGGTTTTTAGCATCTGTCCAAATCAACTGCTTAAAACCTTTTTCCTGCCCCAATTTTGCCGGATATAGTGCCGCTGCATAATTCCCTGCTGCTTTTGCAAATCCAACGCCCCCTTCTGCAGCTCTTGTATAATGAGTTTCTATTTTCACATCTACTGCTCCGGTATAATAAGAGCAAACCGGTGAAGTGATAATCATAAATTTGTACTCCTCAGCAGGTCTTACACCCAGTAATTCTTCGCTTGCAAATATAAATGGACGAATATAAAGTGAACATCCTTTATTTTGAGGCACCCAAGCACTATCTAACTGAACTAATTGGTGAATAGCATCCATGAAAAGCTCTTCAGGAACTTCGGGCATACACATTCTTTTAGCAGAAACATTTATTCGCTTAGCATTCTCTCTCGGACGAAATAAAAGTACATTCCCATTATCGTCTTTATATGCTTTCATGCCTTCAAAAACAGACTGACCGTAATGTATTGCTGCACAAGATGGACTTAAAGTTATTGGTGCATAAGGCTCTATTCTTAAATTTTGCCATTCTCCATTCTTGTATTCTGCCACAAACATATGGTCAGAAAATTGTTTTCCAAACTGAATATTATCAAAATCTACCGACTGAATTCTTGATGTTTTTACTCTCTCTATCAAAATATTACTTACTGTATCCATCATTTATTATCCTTAATTTTTTTACAGGTATAAATTTACCACTTTTTCCTTTATTAGGCTATGATTTTTAATAGCTAAAAGCATAAAAAACCTAATCCTTTGTTTTTGTTGATTTTATATAAAATTTATTCGTTGATTTTTTGCTTTACCAACTCCATGGCATTAGCAAATTGCTGCTCTTGATTAATATGTGTGTTATCTAACACAACCGCATCGTTAGCCTGAATCAATGGGTTTTCTTTACGCTGGGTATCATCGCCATCTCGTGAAATAATGTTTTTTAACACTTCTTCATAAGAAATATCGTCTCCTTTAGCCTTTAGCTCTTGGTAACGTCTTTTAGCTCTTACTTCAAAATCGGCAGTCATAAATATCTTAAGCTCTGCATTAGGAAAAACTACCGAGCCTATATCCCTCCCATCCATCACCAATCCTTTATTTTTACCCATGTCTCGTTGCAACTCCACCATTTTTTCTCTTACGGCTTTAATTTTTGCAATCTTGCTTACCAAGTTAGATACTTCAATTCCTCGTATCTCTTTTTCTACATTTTCATGGTTTAAGCAAGTTTCTGAAGTATTAGTTGCTGAATTAAAAGTAAAAGATACGTTGATGTTGTTTAAATCATTTACGAGCTTTTCTTCGTGAAAAAAATCATTACCGATATATCCTTTTCTTAACGCATATAAAGCAACTGCTCGGTACATGGCTCCGGTATCAATGTAAATATAATTGAGTGCTCTTGCCAATTGTTTTGCTAAGGTGCTTTTACCGCAAGACGAATATCCGTCAATAGCAATGATGATTTTTTTCATGTGTGGGTTTTTATTGCAAATTAACACACAATTCTGTTAGTTGGCTGTTTTTGGTGCTTTTTTTCGGTTTTTCTGCTTTTTTTCTTTGGGAATTTGTGGTGCATCTTTTTTGTAATAATCTCCAAGTGTTGTGCTTACGGTAAAATGGTTGGACAATCCTGCCAAGTGATAACTTGCTCCACCATAACTAATATGAAACTTATTGATTCTAAATCCAAGCCCCCAGCTAAATCCTACCATTCCGCCTTTGTTCACAAATGCTAGTTCTGATCTTCTTTTGACATGATACCCCACTCTAATCATAAAGTTGGGCGAAAGCATGAACTCTGTTCCAACCACAATATGACGAAACATTTCTGTAAAGATGCCCGTTTTATTTTTTTCAGCTTTTTCTTCATCTGTAAGTGTTGGATCTTCATTGGTTGTTTGTGTAGAATCATTGTAAGCTAAGCTCCAATTATTCAGGTGAATAAAATCCACATTTAATCTGATAGGTGTATGTGCTAGTTTCTTTGACACCCCTGCTTGAATTTGAAAAGGCATTGATTCTGCGTCTCTTTCATCGACAAAAGTATTAAGTTGTCTGCCAATATTTTTAATCACTAATGCCGCTGTTAAGTTCTTCTTGGCATTATGATAAGTTGCGGAAACGTCAAAAGCTAATGCAAAAGCAGTATTTTCGTAGTACTTAGAGTAAATTGGTTTTAGGTTTGCTCCTACTGAAAATGAAGTATCTATTTGTTTTCCCCAGCCTAATATAAAAGCGTATTCAGCAGCCGAGAAAGAACCTAACTCATTCCCTCCTTCATCTGTTTCATTAAATTTACCGTAATTAATGTATTTTAATCCCCCTGAAAAAGTGCCGTATTTTTTAAAATCATGTACATAGGAAAAATAGCCCAAATTCACATCTGCAAAATAATTCAAATAAGTGAGTGTTAAATCGGTATTCATTTCCTTTGAGAGTAAGGATGGGTTATCAATGGTAAAACTTGGATCATGATCTTTGATGGCAATAACACTACCTCCCAAAGCTCCAGACCTTGCAGTAACAGGAATGTTTAAAAAATTATAACTGCTTTCGCCTCCAATTTGAGTAAAAGCCTCACCAATGGTAAACAGAAAAAGTATAGCTACAAATAAATAATTCATTAAGAGTAAAATTCAATGGCTAAATTACGGTTTTTACCTTCATTTATTGTGTGGGGTGTTACTTATGGTAATTTGCTTGTTCTTCGGAAATAGCGGTAATGACATCTGCATAGATTTTTTCAAACTCAACAGGGTGGTTCGAGTAAAAAGCAACACTTTGATTAAATTGTTCTGCTGACACTCCGTGTTTATTAAAAATTTGAAGGTAATGTTTATCCTTAAACGCTTTACTACGCAAAATTGTATCCTCAATGGCTTGTTGAATTCTAAGATAACCTTGAGTAATTTCAATATCGGTAATTAACGTTACCATTTCTTGATGATTGAGCACACCTTGAGGTAATTCTAAAGTATCTTGTTTCTGAGAACAAGAAAAAAGCAGTAGGAAAACAAAAGAATATACAATAACCTTAAGCATCTGGAGCTACACTACTAGATGATGACGGAACATGACGGAGAGACTTAACAGCTTTAATCATATCTTCAATCATTTTTTGGCTGTATGTTTCACTTCTTAAATCTCTTATTTCAAATATTTCGTTATTAATTACTGCTTTGTAAAAGAAATGATGCTGAGTTTTTACACCCGAATCAGGAATATCTTGCTTGTAAATCAATAAATTTTCTTCCTCAGAAATAATTTCAGACACAAAAACTAAATCATCTTCCAAGTCCATTTTTAACAATGCGATGTCTCCTTCTCCATACATAATTTCCACACCAAAAGTTTT
>DATGOR010000355.1:0-2924 GCA_035305805.1 Vicingaceae bacterium
TACAATACGGGCGAATTAATGGTAAAATTTACCACTAACCAAATTGTAGATTTAATCATTGAACAGTATAATGGTAAACGGATTTATTTGTTGGCACCAATTGTTAAAGGAAGAAAAGGTCATTACAAAGAATTATTTGCACAATTTTTAAAACAAGGCTTTTTAAGAGCAAGGGTAGATGGTGTGCTGATAGAAATTCAGCCTAAAATGCAACTCGATAGGTATAAAATTCACGATATTGAGTTGGTAGTTGACCAATTGAAAGTTAAAAAAGAGGACTTACAACGCATTACAGCTTCGGTAGAAACAGCCTTAAAAATGGGAGACGATGCCTTAATGGTGTATGAATTTCAATCTGAAGCAAGCAACAATGCACCCAACTACCGATTGCTCAGTAAGAAGTTAATGTGTCCCACTACAGGAATTGCCTACAATGACCCTGAACCTAATTTGTTCTCGTTTAACTCGCCTTATGGAGCTTGTAAAAAGTGCAGTGGGTTAGGACAGATTTCTGAAATTGACTTAAAAAAAGTGATACCTAACCCCAAATTGAGTATTAAAAAAGGCGGTATTGCTCCTTTGGGAGAATATAAAAACAATTGGACTTTTAAACAGGTAGAGGCAATTGCTGAAAATTTTGATTTTACCTTAACTACGCCCCTCAAAGATATTCAAGAAGAAGCATTGGATGTATTGCTTTACGGAACTTCCGAACCTTTACAAATGGTGCACGAAGTAGATGGACAAACCAAAAGTTATCAGGTAGATTTTGAAGGAATTATCAATATTGTATTAAGGCAGTTAGAAGAAAAATCTTCTACCTCATTAATGCGATGGGCAGCAGGGTTTATGAATAAAATTACATGTCCTGAATGCCACGGAAGTCGATTAAAAAAAGAAGCCCTTTATTTTAAAATTGCAGCTAAAAATATTGGCGAAATTGCTAGTAAAGATTTAAGTGAACTGGGGAAATGGTCAGCCAATATCCACCAAAATAGCAAACAATTGTTTGGCAATAAACATGAAATTGCAGAAGAAATCTTAAAAGAAATCAATAAGCGACTTACTTTTTTATTGGATGTCGGTTTGGATTACCTAACCCTAAACAGAGCTTCAGCAACGCTTTCCGGTGGAGAAGCTCAGCGTATAAGATTAGCAACACAAATTGGCTCTCAATTGGTAAATGTATTGTACATTTTAGATGAGCCAAGTATTGGGCTTCACCAACGAGATAATCAACGACTAATTGATTCGCTTCAGCAACTGAGAGATGTAGGAAATTCTATCATTGTAGTAGAGCACGATAAAGACATTATGCTCGCTTCCGATTATATTATTGATATTGGACCAAAAGCAGGAAAACACGGAGGAAAAGTAGTGGCAGCTGCTTCACCAAAAGATTTTATAAAACTTTCTACCGAAACAGCCGCCTACCTCAATAAACAAATAGCCATAGAAATTCCCCAAAAAAGAAGAAAAGGAAGTGGAAAATTTATCGAATTAAAAGGGGCTTCAGGCAACAATTTAAAAGCCGTCAACCTGAAACTTCCTCTTGGAAAAATGGTGTGTGTTACGGGTGTTTCCGGAAGTGGAAAATCTACTTTAATTAATGAAACGCTCTATCCCATTTTAAATGCTCATTTGTATAATGGAGTTAAAAAACCACTGCCATACCAAAGCATTAATGGATTAGAGCACATTGATAAAGTAATTGAGATTAGCCAAACACCCATAGGCAGGACGCCACGTTCAAATCCGGCTACTTACACCAAGGTTTTTGATGAAGTAAGGCAGTTGTTTAGTGGTTTGCCCGAAGCCAAAATAAGAGGGTATAAACCGGGCAGATTTTCTTTTAACGTAAAAGGTGGCAGGTGCGAAACTTGCCAGGGGGCAGGTGTTAAAACCATTGAAATGAATTTTTTGCCTGATGTTTATGTTCCTTGTGATGCTTGCAATGGTAAAAGATACAATCGAGAAACGTTAGAGGTAAGATACAAAGGAAAATCTATTAGCGATGTGTTGAATATGAGCATAGAACACGCTGTAACTTTCTTTGAAAATCATCCGAATATACTTCAAAAAGTAAAAACTATCAACGATGTTGGTTTAGGCTACATTACGCTGGGGCAAGCATCCACTACACTTTCAGGCGGTGAAGCTCAGCGAGTAAAATTAGCAGCAGAATTGTCCAAAAGACAAACCGGAAAAACACTTTATATTTTAGATGAACCATCCACCGGATTGCATTTTGAAGACATTAGGGTGTTGCTGGAAGTATTGAATAAACTGGTAGAACACGGAAACACCGTATTGGTAATTGAACACAACATGGATATCATTAAAGTAACAGACTACATTATTGATATTGGCCCCGAAGGCGGAAATGGAGGAGGAACAATAGTTGCCGAAGGTACTCCGGAACAACTGGTTAAAAAACAAAAAGGCTACACAGCAAAATACTTGAAAATGGAGTTGGAATAAATATAGAATTAATATTTATTTTGTTTTTATCTTAGAATACAAGCTGCTTTTTAGTTCTTATTTGGCAAGGTACAGGATTTATTCAACACAAATTATCACGGATTACACCAATTTATTAATGAGATTAAATAAAGAATGAACACAAAAAAACATCATTGATGTTTTAAATTGGTGATAATTAGTGAAATTGAAATAAAATTTGTATTTACGGCTTTGTAATGTTTATGCCTTTAATATAAATTACCACAAGGTTAAACTTGCGGGAGCGGAGATATTCCCGAAATGCAGTTGTGATTTGGTTTAAGGTTTATTCAACACAAATTATCACGGATTACACCAATTTCTCAGTTGAACGAAAATAAATGAATACGAAAAAACATCATTGATGTTTTAAATTGGTGATAATTGGTGAAATTGAAATAAAATTTGTGTTAACAGCTTTG
>DATGOR010000356.1:0-6868 GCA_035305805.1 Vicingaceae bacterium
ACAACTTCTCATAAAAGGTTTAGCAATTAAAAGCTTACATCTCAATATAAAAAATTGTAGTTTTGTGAGGCAATCAAATCTCTATGATAAAAATATTTGAAGACATAGGACTGTATTTTATTTTATTGTCAAGGGTATTGAAAAAACCTGATAATTATAAATTGCTATTTAAGCAAACCATACATGAGATGGTTAGTTTAGGGATAGGGTCATTGGGTTTAATTGCCGTAATTTCTGTATTTATGGGAGCGGTGGTAACGTTGCAAACATTTACGAACATGAGCAACCCACTTTTGCCGGGATATCTAGTGGGATTTGCTACTCGAGAATCATTCATTTTGGAGTTGGCTCCCACAGTAATGTCGTTAATATTAGCCGGAAAAATAGGTTCTAATGTAGCTTCCGAAATTGGAACTATGCGAATTACCGATCAGATAGATGCTTTGGAAATAATGGGGGTAAACTCCGCTTCATACCTTGTTTTTCCTAAAATTATAGCCTCTGTCATATTTATTCCAATTATTGTAATTTATAGTATGGCTTTAGGAATACTAGGAGGTTTATTGGTTTCTTTTTATTTTGAAGGAATGACGGTTGATGATTACATCACAGGAATTAGATATGATTTTCGAGTGTTTTCAATTACCTATGCATTAATTAAGTCTGTATTTTTTGCTTTTATTATTACTAGCATCCCCTCGTTTTTTGGTTACTACGTAAGAGGTGGAGCACTAGAAATTGGAAAAGCAAGTACAAAATCGGTGGTTTACAGTAGTATATTAATACTTATTGTGAATTATTTTATCACTCAATTATTATTGATTTAAAAAGATGATAGAGGTTAAAAATTTATATAAATCCTTTGGAGAGGCTCATGTTTTACAAGATATATCAGTAAAATTTGAGCAAGGAAAAATCAATCTTATCATTGGTGGTAGTGGTTCAGGTAAATCTGTTTTAACCAAATGTATGGTAGGTTTACACGAGATAAATAAAGGTTCGGTAAGTTATGATGGTAAGGAATTTACTACTATGAATTTTAAACAAAAGAAGGAGATAAGAAAGGAGATTGGAATGTTATTTCAAGGTTCGGCATTGTTTGATTCTAAAACGGTAGAAGAGAATGTAATGTTTCCTTTAGAGATGTACACCAAGCAAACTAAAAAAGAGATGCTTAATCGGGTAAACTTTTGTTTAGAAAGAGTAAACTTACCTAACAGTAATAAATTGTTCCCTGCTGAGTTAAGTGGAGGTATGAAAAAACGTGTTGGTATTGCTCGTGCTATTGCATTAAATCCCAAATATTTGTTTTGTGATGAACCTAACTCAGGGTTAGATCCTTTTACAGGAATTGTTATCGATCAGTTAATTCAAGAAATAACCAAAGAATATAATATTACCACTATTGTAATCACACACGATATGAACTCAGTGATGGAAACAGGTGAGAATATCATGTTTTTATACCAAGGTAAAAACTGGTGGCAAGGCGATAATCATGAAATTTTAGTGGCAGATAACAAGGAATTATCTGAATTTGTTTTCGCTTCAAAAATTATGAAGCAGTTTAGAAGTCATCAATAGAATGTACTAGTTTAAAGACATAAAAAAAACCTCGATGAATTTCATCGAGGTTTTTTTTATGAGTTAAAGAAAGTTATTATTTAACAACAACCATTCTTTTTGTAAGTCTTGAACCATTTCCAATTAAAGAATAGAAATAGTTACCAGCGTTTAATTCAGAAACATCTAAATTAACATTGTATAAGCCGGCAGCTTGGTTTCCATATTCTTCTCTTAAGATTTCTTTTCCAGTTAAGTCATAAACAATTAATTTAACATTGTTCATGCTTGTTTCTAAGCTGTAAGAAATAGTAGTTTGATCAACAGCTGGGTTAGGAAAAGCACTTAACTTCATTCCATTGTAAGTTTGGTCATCATTAATACCTACAAAGTTTGCATCTATTACTGGGAAGATTGCGATATTATTGTCAAGACCAGGGTTGCCAATTAAGCTTGAAGTTACATACCAGCTGTTGGTAACACCTGCCTTATGGAAAGCCAAGTCAGATCCTTCTCCATCAGTATCAGATAATAAACCGATAGTATCATTTGCAGCAATTACTGCAGTTGCATCAAATGTAACAGCAAAGTCACCATTTACTTGAACAACAGAAGCAAAAGGATAGTAAGTTAAAGGGAACCAAGCAGTATCTACACCACTAATTGGTTGGTTGGTAATAGAGGCTACTGCAGCACCGTTTGGACCAGTAGCATCTTGATTCCAGCTTGTTCCATTATGAGTATAAGCTGAGTTAGCAGCCATGTTGTATAAGTGTAAATTAAATGTAGAAGTTCCAGTACCAGTACCTGCGTAGTCTTTACCTGCTGCAGAAATAATAATACCCTCAACACCAATTGTAGCACCTTGTAAGTTAAGGTATCCTTGACCTACATGGTTGATTTCATTTGTACTGATGTTTGTACCATAAACATAACCACCACCGGTATATCCATAGTTCCAAACTTGACCACCTCCAGCAAACTCAGCAGGAACCCAATCTATAGTATTTTGAGGAGTCCAGCCTAAAGTGTCAGTAGGAGTTTTTGCGTTTAAATGAGTAGGAGAAATAGATTTAACACCTTTTACATAAGGTACTCCTTGCTCATTAATTTGAGCCATAGAAACTGTAGCAAACATTGCAGCTACAGCAAATAAGTAAACTTTTTTCATAATTTTAAATTTTTAAAAAATTAGTAGTTGATTTAATTAACATCACAAATGTAAAAAAATAATATTAGATAAACAATTAAATAATTTTTTATTTCCTTAAAATTTGTATTTCTCCATTTAAACCCAATTTAATTAAAGAAGAAGCTTTGTGTGTACCATTGTCTAGGTTTTTATTTACTGCAAATGCTACACTGCTTAATATTTCGTTGGAAATTTCATGGAAATAAGAAGGGGTGTGTTCTCCGCTGATATTAGCTGATGTAGAAACAATGGGTTTTTTAAATTGTTGCAATAGATGAAAGCAAAAACCTTCCTTTATCATTCGTATAGCAATTGAGCCATCATGTGCAACCACATTTTCTGCTAAGTTTTTTGCGTTTGGGTAAATAATGGTGGTTGGCTTGTTGGATAAGTCCATAATGTCCCAAGCTAATTCCGGGACGTCTTCTACAAATTGTTGTAACATACGGTCGCTACTAACAATAACGATTAAGCTTTTAGCTTCGTTTCTTTTTTTTAAATCAAATATCTTTTTTACAGCTTTTGTGTTAGTTGCATCGCAGCCTAAACCCCAAACTGTATCGGTTGGGTATAAGATGATTTCCCCATTGTTTAATGCATCGATACTTTTTTTGATGTTTTCGTTAAAAAGTTCTTTATTCATCTCTGCCTATTACTATTTTATATTTTTCTTGAGGTTGAATTTCAATGGCTTTTTCATTGTCTAAAATCATAGTTGGTATTCCATCAAAGTCTGCAATTTTTCCTGAAACGTAAATGGTCTTATGTAAAAGAACATCAAAAGGATTGTAGCTGAAATTTACGATGCTCTGTTTCCAAATAGCTACAGTAAAAATGTGATTGGGATAGTTAATATCCAAATTTAAGAACAAATGACCATTTCTAGTTTCTTTAGCACTTACCACTGTCCCGGCAATGGTTACTTTTTTGTTACTTCCCATTAAACGTTTTGCCTGAATAGTATTATAAACACCTTTAGGTAAGTCTGGTTGATAAAGTGGCTCTAAATCATTTTTTTGTTTTTCGGGTAACCAATCCTTAATAACGTTTTGTTTTTCTAAAGCATCTTCTAGCTCGTCTTCAATTTGGTGAAAAAAATCAATGCCGGTAGCTGTTTCCACTTCATCAATACTAACTGCATAGTTATTTAATGGGTAATTGATTTTTTGATTGGGCATAATAAAACCGATGGCTTTTTGATGGGTTAAATCTACTACCACTTTATAAAAATATTCGGGAATACTTACCTTATTGATGCTGCGTTCAATTTTTGGAAGAGAATCATGTAAAATTGGGCCGGTAACCACATAAAGCTGAGTGGTTGGATGGTTGTAAATATATCCCCTTAAGATGTCTTCTAATTCCCCCCACTTTTCTCTATTAAAAGCTGCTAATTGTGGAGACATATTAGAGTACAAATAAGATTGAGATAATGCTTTTTTGCTCCATCTAAAGTCCGCAGAAGGAGCTAAATGTCCTCTGTCATAGCCAAAACCATCATATTCATAACTGCCGTCTTCATTTTTTGTTTTTAGAAAATAATCTATCTCAGTAGCAGTTCCTGTTTTTATTAAAGAATCTTCTCTAAAGTCGTTGCTTCTTCCTTCTTTCCCCTTGATGATTTCGGGTAAAATTATATGGGCAACCCATTTGGCTTGTTCATGTTTTTCGGAATATACGAGGCTCATTGCTGCATGATGGATAACTTCTTCATCAGGGTTGGTTTTTGGTAAGCCGACTTTATTCAAATCCTCACGAAGTTTAGCAAGTTTGTACGTTTCTAACTCTTTGTAAAGTGAGTGTTTTTGTTGTTCTAATTGTTCAATTTCATTAGTGAGATGATTGATTTTTTCTTCAATAGTTTGAGCATGTATTAATGATGATGCTAAAAAAATGAATGTAAAAAATAAGGAGGGATTTATCATAAAAATGAGTGTGTTAAAAGGTTAGTTTTCCTTAAACAGAGAATCAACAAACTCTAATTTATTAAAAACTTGCAAGTGTTCCATTCCTTCTCCAACTCCTATATATTTTACCGGAATCTTAAATTGGTCGGAAATCCCTATTACCACGCCACCTTTAGCAGTTCCGTCTAACTTTGTAATTGCCAAAGCATTAATTTCGGTGGCCAATGAAAATTGTTTGGCTTGTTCATAAGCATTTTGCCCGGTGGAGCCGTCTAAAACCAAAAGAATTTCATGAGGAGCGTTGGGAATAACTTTTTTCATGACATTTTTTATTTTAGAAAGTTCATTCATTAAATTCACTTTGTTATGCAGTCTTCCTGCAGTATCAATAATAACTACATCCATTCCTTTGGCTTTTGCCGATTGTAGGGTATCGAAAGCTACTGAAGCAGGATCGGCATTCATGCCTTGCTCAACAATAGGAACGTCAACACGTTCAGCCCAAATTTTAAGCTGATCAACAGCGGCTGCCCTAAAAGTATCAGACGCACCAAGCATTACCTTTTTTCCTTTCTTTTTAAGTTGGTAAGCTAGTTTTCCGATGGTGGTAGTTTTTCCTACACCATTTACACCAACCACCATAATTACATAAGGATCGTTTTGTTCCGGAATAGCAAAATCGGTATAGTTTTCGGTGTTATTTTCCTCTAATAAAGATGTAATTTCTTCTCTTAATATTTTGTTGAGCTCGTCAGTTCCTAAATACTTATCTCTAGCAACACGCTCTTCAATTTTTTCAATTATCCTTAATGTGGTATTTACACCAACATCTGAAGTTACCAAGATTTCTTCCAGGTTATCTAAAATATCGCTGTCAACTTTAGATTTTCCGGCAACGGCTTTAGATATTTTTGAGAAAAAATTTTCTTTTGTTTTGTTTAAACCTTGGTCTAAAGCTTCTTTTTTGTCTTTTGAAAAAATATTGAAAAATCCCATAATTCAGAAGGATAAGATGAGTAAGTATAAAAAAAAAGCTTCTCTCTTAAATGTAAGAAAGAAGCAATAAAATATGATAAACTACTAAAGTAGTAAAAATTATTTTTTGAAAAAATCTTCTACTTTATCTTTAGTAACAATTTCTTCTTTAAAGGCGTAAGCTCCGCTTTTTGGAGACTTAACCATTTTAATTACTTTAGTAAAATTTTTACCGCCTTCTTTCTGAATAGATGCAACAACTTTCTTAGCCATAACTTAGTGGGTTTTATTTAATTTCTTTGTGAACAGTAACTCTTTTTAAGATTGGATTGTATTTTTTCAATTCAATTCTATCAGGAGTATTTTTCTTATTTTTTGTAGTAATGTATCTTGATGTTCCGGGCATACCGCTTTCTTTGTGCTCTGTACACTCCATAATCACCTGAATTCTATTTCCTTTCTTTGCCATTTTATATACCGTTTAAAAAATTGGACTGCAAACTTAGGAATTTTTTTTTAATCCAAATTATTTTTAACTGAACTATTTATTTTTTTCTTTATTTGTATTTAAGTCGTTAAAACGTAAGTATAAATCTCCACTAAAATAGGTGATTTTTAGTTCTCCTTCTTTTTTTTCTAAATTAATACTTTTAAATACCAACATTGTTTTGCTTTCTAGGGTGGTAGCATACACCGTCATTTCTTTTGGTGGCACATTGTAGCTGTTAGTGTTGCCATAATTTGCTATTAATTCAGAAATTAAAGAGGTTAAATCAATAGCACTAATTGGTTGGCTACCTTTTGAAAGCATAAATAAATTATCTTCTTTTTGTTTTGTCAACTGGAATTCATTACTATCGATATTGAAAATGATAGGATGTTTGTCGCTAATATGGTAATTGTCGCTCAGTTGAATTTGGTAATCGTATCCACTAATAGTAGTGGCGTGGTTTTGCATATTACTAGAAAATGAGAAGAATGTTTTGTTATGTTCTATATAATGATGGGTATATTCTAACCCCAAGGCATTCATGTAAATTTCAGCTTCATTTATTCGTTGCCATTTTCTTTTGGATTTATTAAATTCGGCTATATCAGCATCATAGTTTTTAGCAAACCAAGGTTTAATTTGTTTTAATCCATGAAAATCATTCAGGTAATCAAGAATTGATTTAATATCATTTTTTACTGAATCGGGAATAGATTGTTCCTTGGTGGGGGTAAAAGATGT
>DATGOR010000357.1:0-2912 GCA_035305805.1 Vicingaceae bacterium
GAGTGGACTCTGACTGTAATATCTTCTGCTAATGCTTTTTGCAAAACACGTAAGTGAGGAGCTTCCTCATGTTGTTTGATAAGACTTTCTATTTCTTCTTTTGGTTTTAGCGTAAAAATTTTAATGTAGTTTTTGGCATCATCATCAGAAGCATTTATCCAATATTGGTAAAAAGCATAAGGTGAAGTTTTTTCAGGGTCCAACCAAACACTTCCTCCTGCTGTTTTTCCAAACTTAGTTCCGTCAGCTTTTTTAATTAAAGGGGTAGTTACTGCAAAAGCTTCGTTGCCCGACATTCTTCTAATCAATTCTGTTCCGGTTACAATATTCCCCCATTGGTCGGAACCGCCTAATTGTACTTTGCAATTTTTATTCGTGTTTAACCAGTAAAAATCATATCCCTGCACCAGTTGGTAAGAAAATTCGGTAAACGACATGCCCGATTCTAACCTGGTTTTCACAGAATCTTTACTCATCATGTAATTAATGGTAATGTGTTTTCCTACATCTCTTATAAAATCTAAAAAGTTCATGTTTTTAAACCAATCGTAGTTGTTTACCATTTCTGCCGAATTAGCTCCACAATCAAAATCTAAAAATTTTGACAATTGTACTTTTATGGCTTCTAAATTTTGTTGTACTTCATCAGGGGTCAATAAATTTCTTTCTTGCGATTTTCCTGACGGGTCGCCCACCATTCCTGTAGCTCCTCCAATTAAAGCAAAAGGTTTGTGTCCTGATTTTTGCAAATGCACCAAGGTCATAATTTGAACTAAATGCCCAATATGCAATGAGTCAGCTGTTGGGTCGAATCCAATATAAGCTGAAGTAACTTCTTTTTTAAATTGTTCTTCAGTTCCCGGCATCATGTCGTGAACCATTCCTCGCCACTTTAGTTCATTAATAAAATCCATAAGTAAAAAATTGTTTTTTAAGCCGACAAATTTAGTAATAAATGATAAAGCTTACGCCAAAAAATACACGTAGAAAAATCACTTCTTAACCTCATTTAACGTTTTTCAAACAAAAGTCTAAAAAACGGATTGTATCTTTGCAAAAAAATTAATTGAAATCTCTTTGAAAACGAAAACTTTAAAAAAGAACAAAGTAAATGTAATTACATTGGGTTGTTCTAAAAACTTGTTTGACTCGGAAGTAGCAATGACACAGCTTAAAGCCAATGGTTATGAAGTTGAACACGAAGCTGAACAAGATGATTCCGAAATTGTAATCATTAATACTTGTGGATTTATTGATAATGCCAAACAAGAATCGATAGACACTATTTTACGATATGCGGAAGCTAAAAAAGATGGTTTGGTAGATAAATTATACGTTACCGGATGTCTTTCCGAACGTTATAAAGATTCTTTGGAGAAAGAAATTACCGAGGTAGATGCCTATTTTGGGACGAAAGAATTACCAAGGCTATTAAAAACCTTAAAAGCCGATTACAAACACGAGTTAATTGGTGAAAGAATTATTACTACTCCCAACCATTACGCCTATTTAAAAATTTCTGAGGGCTGCGACAGAGCTTGTTCTTTTTGTGCCATTCCGCTAATGAGAGGCAAGCACGAATCAGTACCCATAGAACAATTGGTGGAACAAGCTAAAAACTTAGCTAAACAAGGCGTTAAAGAGTTAATTTTAATTGCTCAGGAACTTACTTTTTATGGCTTGGATATTTATAATGAAAGACGATTGTCAGATTTGTTGAATGCATTATCAGAAGTAGAAGGAATTGAATGGATAAGATTGCATTATGCCTACCCAACAGGCTTTCCCATGGATATTATTGAAACCATGAAAAGTAATCCGAAAGTCTGTAATTACTTAGATATTCCTTTGCAACATGCTTCAAACAACATGTTAAAAGCTATGAGGAGAGGAGCTACCAGAGAAAAAACTACCCAACTGATAAAAGATATCAGAGCTATTATTCCTGAAATTACCATTAGAACTACCTTTATTGTAGGTTTTCCGGGTGAGACACAAGAAGATATTGAAGAAATGAAAGCTTGGATACAAGAAATGCAATTCGATAGATTGGGTGTTTTTACTTATTCTCATGAAGAAGACACGCATGCTTATCAGTATGAAGATAACCTTACCGATGAAGAAAAAGAGGCTCGTGCAGAAGAAGTAATGGCAGTGCAACAACAAATTTCACTTAACTTAAACGAAAAGAAAGTAGGAAAGACTTTTAAAGTACTTTTTGATAGAATGGAAGGCGGTTATTTTGTTGGAAGAACAGAATTTGATTCTCCTGAAGTAGATAATGAAGTGTTGGTAGATGCCGCTGAGCATTATGTTAGAATAGGAGATTTTGCCAATGTTAAAATTACTTCTGCCGGAGATTTTGATTTGTATGGGGAGCTGGTTTAATTAATGTGAGAATGTTTTTATGTGTGAATGTGAGAATTAGTAATTAGTACATCGAAGTCAGAAGAATAACTTAATAAAAGCTCCGAAGGAGCGTAATTTTGTAGCGTATGGGTGAAGCCCTTCGCTTAAAGATGTATTAAAGGTGAAACTAAAAGAGAAATTAGCAGAACGTTTAGGTTGTTTAACCATATCAATATTTCTATTATTATTTCTTGGGGTGATTTTTGGGTTTTTATATATGGCAATTGTATTATTAAAGTGGATAAATCAATAAAATGAAATTTAATCTTTTAAGCGTCTTTGCGAGAAACAACTAAAAACCATTAACTAAATGAACAAACAAACGATACCCTATTCAAAAACAACATTTTTTTCTTCGTTAATCAACGATTACTTGACTGATGATGAAAAATTACACCCTTTTATCAATCATAATTGTTCACTTCAAGCTTTTGCTGATGCCATTGCTGAACGCAAACAAACTTCTGTTAACAGAGAGTTGCTTGCCAAACAACTTCAACATC
>DATGOR010000358.1:0-2871 GCA_035305805.1 Vicingaceae bacterium
CAAACTACGCAACAATTAACCGATTTAGGGTATAAAAGTCAGGTAACACCACGAGAAATTAACCTGTTTTACTTAGATAAAAACCTACGAGAACGTATAGTTATCGAGGATGAGCAATACAAAGTGTCGAATACCAATTTAAGTTTCACCAAAGAACAAATGCTCACTGAATTAAATAATCATCCCGAAAAATTTAGTCCGAATGTAGTACTACGACCTCTTTACCAAGAAGTGATTTTACCTAATTTGGCTTACATTGGTGGAGGCGGAGAGCTGGCTTATTGGTTTCAACTAAAAGATATGTTTAATGCTAATAATGTGTTTTTTCCAACATTAATATTGAGAAACTCTGTTTTGATTATTGATGCAGGAAGCACTAAAAAAATGCAAAAACTAGGATTGGAAGTCTCACAATTGTTTGAAGATACGGAAGAACTCATTAAAGAATATGTTACCCAACATGCCGATATTAATTTAACACTTTCGCAACAAAAAGAGCAACTTGCTAAATTGTACGAAACTATTGAAAACAAATCTATTCAGCTGGATAAAACATTGCAAACAGTTGTAAATGCAGAATTGCAGAAAGCTACCAATGGTATTAATAATATTGAAGCTCGTCTGCTAAAAGCGGAAAAACAACGTGAGGAAGTGGCTGTAAACCAAATTAGAGGGATAAAAGACAAACTTTTTCCAAATGGTGGTTTGCAAGAGCGACACGATAATATGAGTTCTTTATTGCTTTTTTATGGAATGGATATTATCCCAACATTAATGGAACACCTACATCCTCTAGATAAGGAGTTGGTGGTGTTGTTTGATGAGAGGTAGCCTCTAGTTAAGCCTAAAATTTTATACGTTTTTTATCAATAGCATTTGTAATATATTTGTTTATCCTACTAACCTCATAGAAGTAGAGAGTTTATCCATCTCGTATAGTAATTTTTTCATTTAGAACTTAAATTAGGTTATTTTGTAAATTGAAATTGCCATAAATCAATTAAATTAAGTTAAGTTTGCATTAATATAAATGTATAGTGCTAACAGAGTGTATTAGCATATTAGAAAACATAAAAATGAATAAATTATGAAAAAAAATTACTTATTTGTAGCACTTTGCTTACTATTATTATCGTCAACTTTAAAATCTCAATGGACAGAAGAAACAAATTTTAATCAAGTAGTTTCTGGATTACAAACCTTTAATGGTGAGATTTATATTGGAGGAAATTTTACGCAAAGAAATTCAGGAACATGCTATTGGTCTGCAATATTCGATGGGTCAACTTTTGTGAATCATACTACCATGATTGGGGGAGGAGGCATAAGTAAAATGGAAGTATTTAATGGTGAATTATATGCAACAGGATCCCTTAATATTGGATCAACTGCTGGTGTTTATAAATGGACAGGAACAACATGGAATTCAGCTAGTTCATATACCACAAGCCACACTGGGATTTATGCAGATGGAAATGATTTATATGTAGGAGGTGATTTTGGAACTATTGGAAAGAAAACAGGGACAGGTCCATTTACACCAATGCCTGCGTTAGATAATTCTAACGATAAGGTTAAGGCAATTAATAAATACAATGGAGAAATTATTATAGCTGGAACTATAAATGATTATAATTCAGTTGCACTTAATAATATTGCAAGGTGGGATGGTACTGCATGGCAACCTATTGGAACTGGCTTAGATGGTGAAGTTAAATGTTTAGCTGTTTTTAATGGTGAACTTTATGTTGGTGGAAGTTTTGCAAATGCAGGAGGCTCTCCAGCTAAATACATTGCCAAATGGAATGGTACAAATTGGTCTAATGTAGGGGGTAGTATGACTGGTGTTGGATATAATGGAATTAGGGATATGATAGTTTACAATAATATGTTATTTGTTGTTGGTGATTTTACTGAAATGGGAGGTACTCCTACTAAGAATGTTGCTATGTGGAATGGCGTGTCTTGGGTGAGTTTAGATCTTACTACTACCTCAAATTTTGCAAATTGTGTTGAAGTATTAAATAATAGGCTTTATGTAGGAACTTTTGATTTTACTAGCTCATCTCTTTATAGTATCGATTTAAATGTTGTAGGTATTGAAGAAGGCATTGAAACTACTCATTCTGAATTATATGTTTATCCTAACCCAAGTAACGGAATATTTAATATTAATTTAATAAATAATTCAGATAGTGTTGCTACTATTGAGGTTTTTAATGCTTTAGGCGATATTGTTTTATCAAACTCAATTAATAGTAATCGTATTAAAGTTGATATCCAAAACCAACAAAAAGGAATTTATTTAATTAAAGTAAATGTTGGTAATAAGATATTTTATGAGAAAGTTGTTCATCAATAAATCAAATACATTATTTTGAGAAAACTTTGTTAATACCCTCCTAAGCGTAGCATTTGCTACCCCCGTACGTTCTAAGCTATATGCGTACGAGTTAAGTTATGCGAGGGCAATGAGGGAGGTTATTTAGGTCGAGCAAATACAATACATATTAAAAAATAGTATTTTCATAGCTTAATCTATCCATAAGAAAAACCCTCCAACTTCATTTTCAGCAATAAAAACATTTATATAACAACTAAGCTCCGAAGGAGCGTAATTTATATAGCGATGAGTACAGCTCATTGCAAATTAAGATAAGCAGTATTATAAAAAAATAAAGAGACCAGCTGGTAAAAAATAACCAAAAAAAATCGTCTTCACAATCAAGTGTTTACGGGTGAATAGGGAAAAAGGCGAAAAAAAGTTGTAAAAAATTTTTGGAGAAAGGAAAAGAGTTGTACTTTTGCAGCCCGTTTAACGGAAAAGAGGGATAAGAGAGAGGGGTTAAAAGCGGGGAAACAAGAGAGTTC
>DATGOR010000359.1:0-5050 GCA_035305805.1 Vicingaceae bacterium
TCTATTGCTGTGCCTAATTCCTGATACATAGATGTAACTTGCTTGTCGTCAATGCCACAAGGGATGATATTACCAAAATAAGCTAAGTCGGGGTGCACATTAAAAGCAAAACCATGCATGGTTACCCAACGGCTACAACGAACACCCATTGCACAAATTTTCCGAGCTTTCCTTGGGTTATCAGCATCTAACCAAACCCCTGTATAACCTTCGTATCTGCCCGACTCAATGCCGTATTCTGCTAATGTTCTTATTATCATTTCTTCCAAAAACCTTAAGTATTTGTGTATATCCGTAAAAAATAAATCTAAATCTAATATCGGATAGCCCACAATTTGTCCCGGCCCATGGTAGGTAATGTCTCCTCCTCTATTAATTTTATAATAGGTTGCTCCTTTTTGTTTTAACATAGCTTCCGAAAGTAACAAATGAGCTTCATCTCCGCTTTTTCCTAAGGTATATACATGCGGGTGTTCACAAAAGAGTAAATGGTGTTGAGTGGGTAGTTCAGTATTATCTTTTCTGTTTTTTATTTTAATATCTATCGTAGCTTTAAACAACTCTTCTTGATAATCCCACGCTTCCTTGTAGTCTATCAGTCCTAAATCTTTAAAAAGTACTTGTTGCTTCATGAATGTTTAATTTTTTGGTAGCATTTCTATCCAACACGCTTACTGCTCAAGAGCAAAATCGATGTAATGGTATAAATCTACCGGATGGTAATTAGGTAAATTCTCTCCTCTTTTGTTTCCCAAACGAACAATAACCAATCGTTTTTCCGGAATTGTAATGATGTACTGCCCTAAAATACCTCTGGCGTAATACACTTTTTTGTTTTTATATTCCGCTATCCACAATTGATACCCGTAGAAATCAACTAGTTTTCCATTAGCATCTTTCAACCCTTGAGCTCCGTTCATGGCTTGTTTTAAAAAAGCTTCACTAATAATAGTTTGGCCGTTCCACTTTCCTTTATTGATGAGCAACTGCCCAATACGAGCAAAGTCTCTTGCATTGGAATAAAAGCAACAATAAGCTTTTTCTCTACCGTTTTCACTATCTAAATTCCATAATGCTGTATTTTTTGCCCCAATAGGTTGCCAAATTTTTTCACTCATGTATTCAGCAATGCTTTTGCCGGTGGCTTTTTCCAGCACAAACGACAATATCAAGGTGTTTCCTCCCAAATACCTCCAAGTTTTTCCGGGAGTTTCTGTTACTTGGTAATCACTGTTTAATTCATACAAATCGGTACCATAATAAGCTTTTGCCATGTGTCCGAATGGGCTTTTATAATCCTCATCAAAATTAATTCCCGAACTCATATTGAGCAGGTGTTTAATTTTTAATTCCGGATGATTGTTGTATTCCGGTAAATAATTCCCTACAGATTCATCAAGGCTTTTAATTTTTCCTTCGTCAATGGCAATACCCACCAGTAAAGCCACAAAAGTTTTTGCTACTGAAAATGAGTTGGTTAAAGAATTTTCATCGTGATTTTTCCAATATTTTTCATATACCAACTCACTGTCTTTTATTACTAAAAATGCAACAGGGTCGTATTTTTCAATTTCTTTTAAAAGCTGAGGATTTTCTTTTTTATTATAGTCTGCACTCAATTTCCAAGGCATGTAATGTGCTGCTTTTACCTCTCTGTTTTCAAAAATATGATGCTCGTTGATGCTTGGCCCGCTTTTTCCCACCAAATAAGTAGTTGCAACCGCTTTAAACAAATGACTATTTCCCGTAACAATAGCTAACAAAGCTGCAACAACAATGATGGCTAACAAGCTAACAACTATTTTTTTAAACCAACGCATACGTTAAATTTTAATACAAAACTAAGTCAAATTCTTTGTTTACGCTCTTTTTTTAACATTGAAGTTGTTTAAAGTCCTCTTTATAATCATAAAATAAAAAGGATTAAAGCAATGAGCTAACACTCATCGCTAATACGGAGCTGGAGCTCCGAAGGAGCGTAATTTAAACAGAATAGAGTACAGCTCTATTCTTAAAAAAATAGAATAATTCTTTTTTCATTATTGTATTTTAACTTTAACCCATGGTGCATTAAGAAGAAAATTTGTCAGTTCGAGTTAATTTCATGATTGAAATGAATGAAATTAGTATCGAGAACACAAATTGTCAATAAAAATAGTTTGTTCTCGATACTTTTTTTATTGAAAAAAACTCGAACTGACACTATTTTTATTGAAAATTCTTCCAAATGCACCATGGGTAACTTCGATTAATGAGTATTAACGTTGGGTTGTTAATTGTTTCATTAAAAGTGGCTTTTCACAAGGTAATTAAGCTATTAATTTTATCGGTTGATAAACAGCTTGAGAACATCACTGATTATGACAAAAAAAATTTTAATTCTCGTTTTTGTTTTGCTGTTAGGAGCAGTTGGTTTTATTGCGTTTAATTTTTACAAAAATGTAAAAGAACCGGTAAAAAGTAATGCTCTTATTGCTGTGCCACAAAATGCCGCTTTGTTATTGAAAGAACAAAATTTTTCGGCTTTTTATCAAAAGCTTGCATCAAGCAATATTATATGGGAGGAGCTAACCAACAACACCCAAACGTTTAAAAATATTCGAGCCAAAGCAGCGTATTTAGACTCGGTTTTTTCTTTAAAAGAGGTAAGTGCAGTACTTTCAGAAAAATCGTTGTTAATGTCGGCACACCTATCAGGAGCAAACAGTTACGATATGGTGTATTACTTTTCTACACTTCCCAACATTAGCGAAAAGAATGTGTTAACGCTTTTTCAATCTAAACTAAAAACTAACCCAAGCACAAGGATTTACGATGGAAAAACCATTTACAGCATTGCTCAAAAAGACAATAAATGGTTTTTTGTGTTCGATAAATCGGTATTGGCAGTTAGCCAAAGCTCACTACTAATAGAAGATGTGGTGCGTCAATTAAAAAATGAAACTTCTTTACTAGACGATGAAGGGTTTAAACACATTTTAGGCACAACAGGAGAAGTTCCTGACGGCAATGTTTTTATAAACCATGAAAAGTTGCCTAAAATATTGGGGCAATGGGTAAATGAAAAACACAGAGAAAATGTAAGCAACACCTCTCATTATGCACGTTGGAGTGCCTTGGATATTTCTTTAAAATCGAATGCGTTGATGCTAAATGGTTTCACTTCTGTAGCAAACGACAAGAATTCTTTTTTATCGTTATTTGCAGCACAAACCACCTCGCTTGGCGGACCAAACATCAACCTCACAAAAGTAGTTCCTTCCAACACTGCTTTAATGTATCATTATACGTTTAGCAATGCCCATCAATTTTTTAACGATAAAAAAGCTTGGCTAAAGCAAAACAACACTTATTTTACTTATGAAAAATACATGGATGCCATTAGTGCTGCTTACCAAATTGATTTGGAAGCCGAACTGCTCTCATTGGTTGGCAACGAAGCTGCTTTGGTGATGACAGAGCCACTAAAAAAAGACATTACCGGCAATCAATTTGTAGTTTTTCAGGTAAAAGATGTGGACAAAGCCAAGGAGCAACTGGCTACTATTGAACAAAAAGTGAACGGAGATTCTGCCAACACCGATGAACAAACTCGTCAGTTGATGATGCAACTTAATTTTAGCCATTTGTTTGGAAAACCTTTTATTTCGCTTCATCAACCTTATTACCAATTTTTAAATGATTATTTGGTTTTTGGAGAAACACTTACCGGAATGAATGAGTTTTACAAGAGTTTTGCGGTAGAAAAAACTTTAGCAAATGATGAAAACTTCCAATCGTTTAGCGATCAACTCTCTAGTAGTTCAGCTATTTTTGTTTACAATAATATTGCCCGTTCGGTGCATTGGTACAAAACATTTATTAAAGAAGAATTAGCACCCGATATTGATGAACATATTGAATTTATGAGAAAATTTGAAGCAGTTGCTTTTCAAGTTTCTCCTCAAAAAGACCAATTGTTTTACAATAATATTTATTTTAAGTACAACCCTGTTTATAAGCAAGATACGCGCACACTTTGGGAAGCATTGCTGGATACTTCGTTAGCAATTGACCCTGAAATAGTCATGAATCATCAAACACAAACTAAAGAGGTATTTGTTCAGGATAACAATAATAAAATTTACCTCATAAGTACTACGGGAAAAGTATTGTGGACTAAAATAATAGATGAAAAAATAATAGGCGAGGTTCATCAAATTGATGCTTTTAAAAATAATAAATTACAATTGCTTTTCTCTACCAAAAACAAAATTTATTTGCTAGACAGAAATGGCAAAAATGTGAACAAATTCCCTGTCAATTTAAAAGCTGAAGCGACCACTCCTGTAAGCCCATTAGATTACGATAATAACAGGAACTATCGTATTTTAATTGGTTGTAGCAATAATTTGGTATATAATTTTGATATAAATGGTGAGTTGGTAAACGGATGGGAATATACTGCTTCAAAAAGTTCTCCAAGCGGGCTTATAAGACATTTTATTATTGGTAAAAAAGATTACATTGTTATTCCTACCAAAAATGGCAGCATTAAAGTAGTGCAGCGAAATGGAAAAGACCGTTTGCAATTAAGTACCAAGCTTCCGGAAAGCATTAACAACGTGTTTTTAAAAGTGGGAAATGATTTGGCAAACTCTTACTTAATTGGAGCCGATACTTCAGGTAATGTAAGTAAACTGTTTTTTAACGACAAACTAGAAACCCTTAAACTTACCACCGAAACCAATACTAAATTCTATCAATTTTATCCTGAAAGTATTTCGCCCCATCATAATGGAAGCAGCCATTTATTTGCTTCAGAAAAACAACTAATAGTTACTGACAACAATGCTAATCAATTAATTAAATTGGATTTTGAGGAGGCTATTATTGCCCCTCCTTTTGTGCTAACTTTTCCTGATAAAACAAAAAAAGTAGGAGTAGTTACCCATTCAGAAATTTATTTGATAAACGATGCCCAAGCCATTGAAGCAGATTTTCCACTGAGTGGATCTACTTCATTCAGGGTTAGCGACATTAATAATGACAACACTTTAAACTTGGTGGT
>DATGOR010000360.1:0-12880 GCA_035305805.1 Vicingaceae bacterium
TGTAATATTTACCACTGCTTATGACCACTATGCTATAAAAGCAATAAAATACAGTGCATTAGATTATTTGTTAAAACCCATTGATTTGGAAGAACTTGCTAAGGCAATTGAACGATTTAAATCCAAAAACAGGGATAAGGAGATGACTAATCATCAACTAAAAACATTGCTTACTAACTTAGCAACAGAGAACAAACGTCAGGAGCAGAAGATTGTGGTAAGCGACCATGAAGGTATTATTTTTCTTAAAATAAAAGACATTGTCCGTTTTTCATCGGAAGGATCTTACACCAAAGTAGTAAAACTTGGAGAGGATAAACCTTACCTTACCTCAAAAAACTTAGGCGATTACGAAGAGCTGTTGCAAAATGAGGGTTTTTTCCGTATTCATCGATCTCACTATATTAATTTATCTCACATCAAAAAATATGTAAGAGGTGAAGGGGGTTATGTAATAATGAATGATAATGCTGAGCTGGAAGTTTCCAGAAGGAAGAAGAATGAACTTATTCAATTACTTTCCCAATAACACTTTTAGCTTTTTTATCTGCTCTATGTTTAAAAAATGCATTTAAAAAGATAGCTGAAAGCACAATGCACATTCCTACATAAAATCCTGTTGACATGATTTCACTTTCCGGCCAAAGTATTACAGCAATTATAATAGAGTAAACTGGTTCTAAATTAATAGATATCACCACTGTAAAAGGAGAAATTTTTTTCATTACTTCTACCGACATAATAAATGCAAAGGCTGTACAAACTATTCCCAAAATCAATAGCCATTTAACATCCGAAACTACAATTTTAAACGCTTGTAAATTGCCTGAATGCATAAAAATAAGGTAACCTGATAATACCAAAAAAGCTCCAAGTAATTCGTAAAAAGAGAGGGTTTTGGAGTTATTTTCTTTTACTAAAATACCGTTGATAACTGTAAACCAAGAACTAAAAATGGCGGCAACAATTCCCAACACAATTCCTGATAAATAGTTGAACTCGAAATTAAAAATTAATACCAAACCAATAATGATTAATATTCCTAAAAACAATTCATATCCTTTTATTTTTCGTTTAAAATAAAGCGGCTCAATAAGGGCGGTAAAAAGCGTACTGCTTGATAGGCAAACCAAAGCTATGGAAACAGTAGATTGTTTTATGGCTTCGAAAAATGCTACCCAATGTATGGCAATTAGGCAGCCTACAAAAAAGGTTTTTTTAAACACTTTTTTATCGATGGTAAAAGCGTGTTTGCTCAAAAGAAAATAGATAGCAATAGCTGTAACACCAATTAAAACTCTATACCAAACCAACAAATAAGAGTTGGCTTCTATTAATTTTCCTAAAATTCCGGTTAACCCAAATATAAGAACTACCAGGTGCAGCCAAATATGATATTTATAGTTGTTGAGCAAAGAGTAGAGCATAAAAAAAGCAAGGAAAATTAACCCCTTGCTTTTATTGAAAGTTGATTATTCTTTTATTGTCCTTCCTGATTTTCTTGAGCAGGAACCGGAGCATTGTTCATATTAGGCAATGTTGGAGCTGCTTTTTCATCTATTAACTCCTTAATTTTAGAGTCGTTCGTCTCATCAACTCCCGCAGTTTTGGTAGGGTTTACCGCTGATGAAGCAATACTTAATACTACCAAAGCAATACCTAAAGTCCACGTTGCTTTCTCCAAAAAGTTGGTAGTTTTTCTTACTCCCATAATTTGATTATTAGCTGAAAAAGCTGAATCTAAACCACCTTTAGGGTTTTGAATTAATACAATCAACAATAGCAAAAAGCAAATGATGATAACGAGAACTGTAATTAGTGTAAACATTATTTTAGTTTTTGTTTTAAATTTTTAATTTGGGTTGCAAAATAACTGCTTTTTTTTGGATATTTCAAACTTAATTTTTCATACATTTCTATCGCCTTCTGATAATGCCCTTGGTCAACGTGGATAAGGGCTAGCGTTTCGCTTACCATGTCAGAATTATCTACTACACTAAGGCGTGCCATATTTACCGGAGAGTAAAATTGTGTCTTTTTTGGTTGAATTTTAGGATCTTCTTGAATAAATTTATTAATCAAGTCCAATTTATTTACGGAAGAAGTAGTTGTTGGCGTATTAGTTGGAATGGTAGTTTTTCCACTAAAATGAGCCAACCATTCTGAGAAAGAATGAGGGGAACTACTATCAAAAGTTGGAGGAGGTGTTACTTTTTGCTCTTCTTCTTCTGCTGTTTTTTGTTCTGTAGCTGTTGAGGGATGATTTTCTTTCTCGCTCTCCATTAAAATATAGCTGCTTACTGCTGCTGCTCTTAGCTGTTTTTCCAGTTCATCTATTTTTACAGGTGTTGATGAAGCTTGTTCAGAAGTAGCGATTTCACTCTTTGGAACATCTTTAATCAATTGTTCCATCACTTCTCCTTCCGTCTCTTCTGTAATTGGAGCATTTTCTTTTTCTTTATCAACAGTAGGTGTTTCCACTTTTTGTTGTTCAGTTTTTGGATGTAATTGGTGAAAAAGATGTTGCCTGTCAGTACAATAAACAGCCGCTTTTTTCAAATAATCTTCAAACAGAATGTCGTTGTTTTGTTTTAAATGCAAGGCATAAAGCAAATGTGCCGATTGACAGTAAGGAAATTCATCCACCAAAAATTTAAGTTCTTGTCGGTTGTTTTCCAACAAGGTAGGTTGATGAATTGCTGCTATAAATTGTTTTTGCTGCATAAAGCATTACGACATAAATCTTTTCAATGCAAATATACATAAACAATGAGAAATTTATACGGAATTTCCTCTGAGCAAATGATAAAATATAGGAAACGAACCATCAGGAAAGAATTTATTGAGGGTTAATTTACACCAATTTATACATCTTTCCGGGATAAGATTTTACGATGCCGTTAAACTCTAAGTTTAGTAGCAGTGCAGCTGTTTTGCTCATTGGTAATGATGATTTTAGAGCAATACTATCGATGGGCATTTTGTCGGTAGAAGAAAGAATTTGCGTTACCATTTTTTCATCATCACTTAATTCCACAAAAAGTTGGGTTTGTTGCATCGCTTTTTGTGTTGCAGCTGTTTCCCAGCCCATAATGTATTCTATGTCTTTTGCCGACTGTATCAATGCAGCTTTGTTTGTTTTTATTAACCAGTTGCATCCTTCGGAATACTCGTCATTCAATCGTCCGGGCAAGGCAAAAACATCTCTGTTGTATTGATTGGCTAAGTCTGCTGTAATTAATGAGCCGCCTTTTTTACTGGATTCAATCACTAACGTTAAATCTGCAATGCCGGCAACAATACGGTTTCTTTTCGGGAAATTTTCCCTATCAGGATTTGTTTCGTGCATAAATTCAGTAATTAATCCACCGTTTTCCTCCATTTGTTTAGCAACCACACTATGTTGTGAAGGGTAAATCCTATCGAGTCCGTGAGCCAAGGTAGCAACTGTTGGTAACTGATGCTGCATAGCTGCTTTATGAGCACAAATATCTATTCCAAACGCTAAACCACTTACAATCAAAGGCTGGTGTGGAACTAAATCGGCAATTATTTTTTCGCAATATTCTTTTCCGTAATCGGTAGCTTTTCGTGTGCCAACTATGCTTATAATTTTAGAAGTATTTAAGTCCATGTTGCCTTTTGTATAAAGCATAACAGGCCCATCTTCGCAATGTGATAATCTTTTTGGATAAGCTTTATCTAAAAAGAAAATAGGATGGATATTAGATTTTTCTATCCACTTTACTTCTTTTTCAGCCCTTTCTAGGGCAGCTTTTTTATTGCTAAAAATATGTTGAGCATTTATTTTTCCTATTCCCGGAATTTTTTCCAAGGCAGCTTTTTTTTCTGAAAAAGCATTTTCGGCACTACCGCAATAAGCCACCAACTTTTTAGCAGTTATGTTTCCTGTATTGGGCAAACAAGTAATAGCGATATTATATAACAATTGCTTTTCCATAAAAGATGTCTCAAAAATAATGTTTTTGCAGTATTTTCACTCACTACCATTAATTAAATTAATTTTGCAATTACTTATGGTTAAAAAGCAAAACATACGACATTGGACTAAAGAACAATTGACCGATTTTTTTAAAACGCACGGAGAACAAGCCTTTAGAGCAAAACAAGTGTACGAGTGGTTGTGGAAAAAACATGCCACCACTTTTGATGAAATGACGAATCTTTCATCAAAAACAAGAGCATTGCTCAACGAGCATTTTGTTATTAATGCTATTGCTACCATTGAAGAGCAAGTTAGTGCTGATAGAACCATTAAAAATGCCTTTAAACTACATGATGGAAACATAGTGGAAGGCGTACTAATTCCTACTCCAAAAAGAATGACTGCCTGTATTTCTTCTCAGGTGGGATGCAGCCTAACCTGTGCGTTTTGTGCCACAGGTAAATTAGATAGATTAAGAAACATTGACGCTGATGAAATTTTTGACCAAGTGGCATTCATTAAAAAACAAGCCGAAACAAAATACCATACTCCATTAACCAACATTGTTTACATGGGCATGGGAGAACCTTTATTAAATTATAAGAATGTACTTGCTTCTATAGAAAAAATAACCGATACAGAAGGATTGGGAATGTCGCCAAAAAGAATTACTGTTTCTACCGCAGGCATTGCTAAAATGATTAAAAAGTTAGGCGATGATGAGGTAAAATTCAACTTAGCACTTTCGTTGCATGCTGCTAACGATGAAAAACGAAGCAAAATAATGCCTATCAATGAGCAAAATTCGTTGGAAGTACTAAAAGAAGCGTTGGTTTACTTTTATGAAAAAACAGGTACTCGTGTAACTTTTGAGTACATTATCTTCAAAGATTTTAACGACAGTTTAGAAGACGCCCGAGAGTTGGCAGCTTTTTGTAAAACGGTACCTTGTAAAATAAACATTATTGAATACAACCCTATTGACGATGCCGAATTTGAAAAAGCGGATACTAAGAAAACAGATGATTTTGCACGCTTTTTAGAAGAAAAATACCACTTAATTGTAAACGTGCGAAGAAGCAGAGGTAAAGATATAGATGCTGCTTGCGGACAATTAGCCAATAAGAATAAAGGGGTGGCAAAAAGATAAAAGAATAATCGAACTCAGGTTAAAAATAATCTTCTTTCAAAAATTCATCGTAAGGAGAAAGGTTTGCCATAGCTTGTAGTTGCATATACGTCTTTTGAAAGTCGAATTCCGATTGTTGAGCGTTTAGTTTTTTTACCCTAAAACGGTCGTAATTTTTTAGAGCCAAGTGTTGCTGTGGAGTCAATTCTTTTTGATTAAACTCCATCTCTTTTAAATCATTAATGCTAATGATTTCGCTTAATGAGGTTTTTTGTTCTTGCTTTTTATTTTCCCCTGACGACATAAGCAGTTTTGTACAAAAGTAAAAAAATTAATAATAATCCACTACAACTCCTTCAAAATAAAATCATCAGCATCTTGCCATGCCGGAAACTTTGTTCGATAGGCTTCCAATTCATCTCGAAGAAGTGTAATGGTCTCAATATTTTCTTGATGTGGTTTTGTTATACTCAATTTATTTCCTTTTGGATGAATGATGGCAGAACTTCCTGAATAATGAATATCGTTTCCGTCTTTTCCAATTCTGTTTACGCCAACTACAAAGCATTGGTTTTCTATGGCCCTGGCTTCTAATAATTTTTCCCAATGCGAAACTCTGGCTTCGGGCCAGTTGGCAACGTAAATCAAGCAATCATATACTGTGTTTTTAGATGAATTTTGGAAATCAGTATTTCTACTCCAAACAGGAAAACGCAGGTCGTAACAAACCATTGGACAAATTCTCCATCCTTTATAGTTAATGATTAATCTCTTTTTTCCCGCAGCGAAAAAATCGTTTTCATTAGCCATTCTAAACAAATGTCTTTTGTCATAATACTCCATTTGTCCGTCAGGAAAAACCCACAATAAACGATTGTAATAGCCATCGTTTTCTTTAATAATGATGCTGCCTGTTAGCACAATTTGATGCTTTTTTGCTTGTTGTTGCATCCAAACTACGCTTTCGCCACTCATTTCTTCTGCAAATTCTCTAGAATGCATGGTGAAACCGGTAGTAAACATTTCCGGTAGCACTATTACATCCGGCTGTTGTAGTATAGCTTCACTTATTTTTTGTGTAAATAAGGCTAAATTTTTTGTTTTATCCTCCCAAAAAAGTGGAGTTTGTATCATGCTAATTTTTAAATCTTTCATTGGTTATCTTTCTTCTACATAAAACAAATCGTCAAATGGTGAATTGATGGGAGCTCCCAAATTTATTGGTTTAGACCAACTGTTGGTTTGACTATCCCAATGGCTTTTAAATACGTCCATTCCTCCCATGCTTCCGTGTGCATTAGAGCAAAAATACAAGGTTTTTCCATCTTCACTCAAAAAAGGGTATTCTTCGTTTTGGGAGGTGTTAATAGCTGTTCCAACACTCATAGGAACCGTCCAGGTGTTATCAGGTAACTTTTTAAGCATATAAATGTCTTTTCCGTTACTTTCATTTTCTCCATAACTACTATAATAGATGACGGTTTTGCTGGCATTCAAATACATGATAGGACGATATCCCATTTTTATATCAACGGCACTTAACATATCTTCGGGAGCTACAATAAACTTTGCTCCGGTGTTTACCGATCCATAAATAGTATGGAAATTAACCGATTTCACCTGTTTTTTTTCAATTACTTCTATAGGCTTGGGTTGGTTAATAATTTGCTTACCATATTTACTTAAAGTTATTTCATTTTCTACCTCTTTTTCCTCTAATTCCTCCGGAGTTGCCATCGATTTGTATTTTTCGTAAGCAATAACAGCACGTTCAAAACGATATGCTAAATGATTGGTTTTTCCTAACATGTAAAAAACATCGTAAGGAATTTGTTTGCTTTTGGAAGCTAGTTCTAAGTAAACAAGCATATTTTCGTAATCTTTACTTACATTAAACAAACTTTTGCCATACATATATGCTTGTTTTTCAGTTAAATCTATTAATGGAGCTATTTTTTCATAAGCTTGAGCAGCTTTTAAATATTGTTTATTGATAAAAAATTGTTGTGCATCATTAATAAGTTGTTTTTGTTCCGGAGAGAGTATTTTTATTTTGTTTTTGGAAGTATTTGTAGGGGGTGTTTTATCAGCAACGGGGATTTCAAAATCTTTTTTTGTGAATTGATAAACAGGAGCATTTTCCGCTTCTTCTTGGGTGAAATAGTTGTCCACATTCAGGATTTCAAAACGCCCTTCTTTCTTTAATCGGATATTTTGCCTTAGCGGAAAACTTTCGTTTTGAAATGGAATGGTAACATAAGCAGTATGTTCTCTGTAATTGATGTTGGTAATAATGCTTAATTCATACTTTACCCCGGGAATTAATGCCATTAAGTAATTTCCTGTATTAACGTTAGTGTTGTATATTCCGGCTACTTCTTGGTTATTAGAATTATAAACGGTAATGGTCGCTTCAAAATCGGGAATAGTATCTTGCGTCATAAAATGCCCTTTGATAATGGTAAGGGGAAGTGGAGCTTTTGGTAGCTTTATTTTATATAGCTCATAATTTTCGGAAGCATTTCTTCGGTTAGAAATAAAATAAGCATCGTTTCCATTTTCTGAAGGAACAAACAAGAAATCATCAAAAGGTGAATTAATGGGATAGCCTAAGTTTTCCGGATGACTCCATGCATCGGTTACATGCTCGCGAGTGGATTTAAATATATCGTAACCACCCATACTACTGTGTCCTTTGGAAGAAAAATACAATGTTTTTCCATCGGGAGTGATGTAGGCATAATCTTCATCGTAAATAGTGTTGATGTTATTTCCTAATGTTTTTGGTACACTCCATTTATCACCTCCAATTAAATAATTTACAAACAAATCCTTGCCATTACTTTCAGACAGTCCATAACTAGTTTGTATCATTTCATTCTGCTGTGATTTAAACATCCAAAGTGGAGTTTTCTTTTTAGCATCTATCGGAGAAATAAAAAAAGCTGTTTTTTCCATCATGTTGTCCTTGGTAATTCCTTCAGGAAATAGCTTGTTGATTTTGCTTAGGCTAGCAGGTTTTTTTTCAATTATTTCTAAATTATATTGCTCCTGAACAAACTTTTTCCCGTGTGAGCAATTTTCAATAAGTTGATTAATGTTTAGTTCGCTTACTTCTTTTTCAGAAGCCTTTTGTTGATAGCTTTTAAAAAATTCTTCTGCTTTTGCAAAATCAGCCCAATGATGGTAGGTTTTTCCTAGGTAATAATAAACATCGTATGGCACTTCGGCATGGTAGGCTGCTTTTAGTAAATACGGCAATGCTTTTATTTTATTTTGTTCAGTAAAATAAGTACTTATCCCCATTTTGTAATTGTTCATCACATCGTCAGCATCCAACTCCAATAGTTCTTTATACAATTGAACAGCTGTTTTATATTCCTTTTTTAGAAAAGCCTTTTCAGCAATTTCAGGTTTTTTATTTTCCAATTCGGCTTGTTTTTTCAAGGCATCATCAATGTTTTCAAATTGAATTTCTTTAAATTCTCTTCGGTTTTCTTCTTCGGGGTCAAAAATTTCTGATTCGTAAAGTTCTACTCGTTCTTGGCTATCTAAATTTTCATCGTAAACGGTAAGCAAAAATAAAGTGGGCTGTTTTTCTTCCGAAAACTTGTTATCCAAAGAAAGCTGAACAGGCTCTTTATCTATATTCAGTAACATGGTTTGAGTAGAAATATTATCCAACACGTTGGTACTGGCATTTGCAGGCACTTCAACAATTTTTTTAATAGGGGCATATCCGTAGGTGTTTATCACAAATTCATACTTTACGTTTGGAATTAAAATAACCAAATAATTTCCGGTTTTGGGATTGGTTTTGTAAACTCCCACCAACTCGTCAGTGGCGATATTGTACACCGAAATTTCAGCTTTTCGCATGTGTGGATAACCTTTTACTTCAAAATTCCCTTTTACTAATGCTGATGATATCCCACTTTGGTTGGTACGAGCTTTATACATATTAAAGGTGCCATCAGCAGCATCTCGGTTAGAGATGAAATAATACACTTGTTGCTTGGCAGTACTGTCATTAGGTAATTGTTTGGAAAAAACAGTGAGATGTACCAATAAAAAACAGGCAATGAATAAGTGTTTGATTACTTTCATTTTACGGATTTTTTAAACCCGAAAAGTAATAATTATTAAGCAGTTAGGAAACGTTTAATAACGAGAGTTTTAAACAATTTTATTCAATATTTCTGCGGCTTTTGCTAATGTTTCTGTTTTTTTTGCAAAACAAAAACGAAGCATTTTGTCATCCAAGTGTTGGTTGTAAAATACCGAAATAGGGATAGAAGCAATTTTGTAATCTACGGTAAGGCTAACAGCAAAGTCGGTGTCTTTTTCATGGGATATTTTTTTATATCCTAAAAGTTGAAAGTAAGTGCCTTTGGAAGGTATAATTTCAAATTTTGAGTTTCGAATAGCGTTGATAAAAAAATCCCTTTTTTGTTGATAAAAACTTCCTAATCGTAAATAGTTGTTTTCATTTTTCAGGTATTCTGCTAACGCATATTGCATAGGGGTATTTACAGAAAAAACAATGTATTGATGTACTTTTCTAAATTCATTCATTAACATTTCGGGGGCAATACAATAGCCCAACTTCCAACCGGTATTATGAAAAGTTTTTCCGAAAGAAGCTACTATAAAAGATCGCTCTGCCAATTTTGGAAACATAGCGGCACTGTAATGTTTGTTATCGTCAAAAACAATGTGTTCATACACTTCATCACTCAATAAAATAATGTCGGTGTTGGCTATGAGTTTTTCCAAAGCGATAAAATCCTCTTTATCTAACATAGTGCCGGTAGGGTTGTGAGGGGTGTTAATGATAATCATTTTAGTACGCGGGTTGATTAGTTTTCTCACATGCGTCCAATCAATTTTATAGTCTGGGGCACGCATTTGAACAATTACCGCTCTTCCTCCGTTCATTTCCACAGCAGGTTCGTAACAGTCATAAGCAGGCGTAAAAATAATGACTTCATCGCCTTCATGAATAACGGCAGAAATGGCGGTATAAATAGCTTGGGTAGCTCCTGCAGTTACCGTAATTTCTGTATCGGGATGATAAATAGTGCCGTAAAGGTTCTGAGTTTTTATAGCAATTTGTTCTCTCAGTTCCATTAATCCTGCCATAGGAGCATATTGGTTATGTCCTTTTTTCATGGCAAGGTGCACTAAATCTTTTAATGCATCATCACTTTCAAAATCAGGAAACCCTTGAGATAAGTTGATGGCTTGGTGTTCGTGAGCCAATCGACTCATTACAGTAAAAATGGT
Source organism: Vicingaceae bacterium (assembly GCA_035305805.1). Lineage (GTDB taxonomy): Bacteria > Bacteroidota > Bacteroidia > Flavobacteriales_E > Vicingaceae > BRH-c54. The sequence goes on from DATGOR010000360.1 coordinate 10,362, forward strand.
AGTTTGTACCTTTGGTAATTTTGATTTTATTAATCCTGGAAATTCCGGCATAATTATTCTTTTTCAATGTCAATAAGGGCTGACTAAGTTATAAAAATATTTTTTGGCAGAAGTAGTATTACTATTTTTGTTTTCTTTTAAACGGACGTTTGTTTTTTTGGTGAAAAGATTTTTTGGGTTTTACTACATACTCCGGGCCGGGTTCAAACCCTTGTGGTAAAGGTAGTTTTTTTACTTCTTTACCTATCAGTTTTTCAATTTTGGAGAAATTATAAACCTCATCTTCATTAATAAAAGTAATTGCCAATCCCGAGCTGTTATCGCCTCTTGCCGTTCTTCCTATACGGTGTACATAGTCTTCTGCATCAGAAGGAATGTCGTAATTCAATACAATGTCAATTCCCTTAATATCAATTCCTCTGGAAACAATATCGGTAGCTATTAAAGTGGTTACTTTTTTATTTTTGAAATCGAGCAATACTTGTTCTCGTTCTTGCTGGTTTAAATCAGAATGAATTGCTTGGGCTGGTAATCCTTCTTTTCGTAAGGTGTTGGTAATGTCCTTTACCGTGCTTTTCCGTGATGAAAAAATGATAATATGTTCTTTGTTTTTTCCACTCAGCAAATGTTTTATTAGTTTAATCTTTTGATGGTTATGAACTAAATAAGCCACTTGCAAAATATTTTCATTAGGCTTAGAAATAGCAATATTAATAGCCACCGGATTTTTTAGTAGTTGCTCCGACAAATGCCTGATTTTAGGAGGCATGGTAGCAGAAAAAAGTAAGTTTTGACGTTGTTGTGGTAGTTTTTTGGCAATATTGGTAATATCTTCATTAAAGCCCATGTCTAACATTCTGTCGGCCTCATCCAAAATAAAATGAGTAATTCCTGAAGTGTCAAAATATCCCATATTTAGGTGAGAAATTATTCTACCCGGAGTACAAATAACAATATCTGCTCCGGTTTTTAAGGCTTTTTTTTCTGTTTCAAAAGTTACGCCATCACCACCACCGTAAATAGCAATGGAAGTGGTATTGGTAAAATAACTGAATCCTTCAATTTGTTGATCGATTTGCATCGCCAGTTCGCGTGTAGGGACAATTACTAATGCAGTTACTTTATCAGAAGAACCTTTTTTAGCAAGATGGTTAAGAATAGGCAAAACAAAAGCGGCTGTTTTCCCAGTACCTGTTTGAGCACAAGCTATCACATCTTTATTGTCCATTATAGCAGGGATGGCCTGTTCCTGAATAGGTGTTGGTTTACTAAAGCCCATTGCATCGAGTGCTTGCATTACTTCATCTTCAAAATTAAAATCACTAAATGTCATGGGTTGAATTTTTTAATCAAAACTACTCAATTTTATTGAGTATGGAATAGTTTACGTAGGCAGGATGATTAAAGAAAAGTCAATCTATTGCTTTATCAGCTTAAACACTTTTTGTTGATTATTTATCATTACATTGACAAAATAAAGCCCATTAGCCCACTTTGAAGCATCAATTTCTACATTGTTATTATTAATAACTTTGTTATACATGATCTTGCCCTCTATACTTGTAACTAAAATTTGAGTAGATTTTGTTTCAATTAAATTTAAGGTAAATGTATTCTGTGTTGGATTAGGAAATAAACTTATATTATCAAGAAAATCAACTTCATCTATGCTAGTAGTAGAAGAAATCACTTGAATAGTCTTAACTCCTGTAGTTCTCATAACAGTAGTAGAATCGCAAAATATAGAAGAACAACCTGACAGCGAATCAGTAATAGTTAGACACAAATTATATACCCCTATTGTTGCATAAGTATGATTTGGATATGCTTGTGTAGAAGTATTTCCATCACCAAAATCCCATAAATATTGCAAGTTATTTCCTGTTGCTAAATTTGTAATCAACAAATTTAGTGAATCGTTAGGATCAATAACTTTAGTAAAGTAAGCCGTAAGCGAAGTATCAACAGAAAGTACAACTTCAACAATACTATCACAACCATTAAAAGTCTGCAAACTATCATAATAAGTTCCCGCTGTGGACTGATAAACTCCAGCAATCAAAATACTATCTCCTTGACAAATGGTGTCATAGTTAGTATTGAAATAGTTTGGATTAATTGTTAAAGTAGTAGCAATAATACTATCACAACCGTTAACTGTTTGTAAACTATCATAATAAGTTCCTGCTGTGGTTTGGTAGGTTCCACTAATTAATACACTATCTCCTTGACAAATGGAAATATTCTGGTTATTTGTTGTTGAATTATGTATTGTTAAGTTCAAATTAATAACACTATCACAACCATTATAGGCTCCTCCAACTATTGTGTAAACGGGAGAGTTTGTACTAGAAATGTAAGTAATATTATCTAACCATGTGATACTATCACAAGAAGAAATAGTGTCAACAAAGTAACTAGGAGTACACTGCCCCAATTTAAGAATAAAAATATCATCTTGACCTACTGCTGTCATATTATAAGTATTAGGTCCTGGGTCAAAATCTACAGTATTTTGA
>DATGOR010000361.1:0-5713 GCA_035305805.1 Vicingaceae bacterium
TTATTGTTTAGTGATGTGCTTCTTCCGATGAATTATTTATCATAACAATTCCTACAACTACACCTATAATCAATACTGTCATTGATAACGCTTGACCAATACCTCCATATCCTTCTATATCAATATAAGTATAGTGAAATGGAAGTGTAAACATTACTGCTATTATGATAAATCCTATTAATCTATTTTTTTTCATTTGTATATTTATTTATTGTTTTTAATTGGTCAAATGTAACTCGCCAAACATAATTACTTCTGTGTAATTAAATTAAATTTGTGGCTCGTTTCATTTGTCGTTGTTTTTTAGTTGATGCTAAAGTACACTTTTTTTCTTTTTTCCAAAAAATAAATAATGAATTTTAAAGTGTTCCTCTTTTTTCTTGTTCTCTTTCAATGGATTCAAACAATGCTTTAAAGTTTCCTGCTCCAAAGCCTCTTGCTCCCATTCTCTGAATAATTTCAAAAAACAAGGTAGGTCTGTCTTCTACAGGTTTAGTAAAGATTTGTAACAAATAACCTTCCTCATCGGCATCTATCATTATTCCTAAACTTTTTAAAGTTTCAATATCTTCTCTTAGCTCGTGGCTATGCTCTTCTAATCTTCCGGGAACGGCTCTGTAATATTCCTCCGGTGGTGTAGATAAAAATTCTACTCCTCTGGCTCTTAATTTAGATACCGTTGTAATAATATCATCGGTAGCTACAGCAATATGTTGTGCTCCCGGTCCTTCGTAAAAGTCTAAATATTCTTCAATTTGAGATTTTTTCTTTCCTTCAGCAGGCTCGTTAATCGGAAATTTAATCCTTCCGTTGCCATTACTCATTACCTTACTCATCAACGCAGAGTATTCTGTGTGAATTTGCTTGTCATCAAACGATAAAAAGTTAACAAATCCCATAACATCTTCATAAAACTTTACCCATTGGTTCATTTCATTCCACCCTACATTACCTACCATGTGGTCAATGAATTTTAAGCCTGTTGGTTCCGGATTGTAATCCGATTCCCATTTTTGATATCCCGGTAAAAATATTCCATTGTAATTTTTTCTTTCTACAAAGATGTGAACAGTTTCTCCGTAAGTATAAATTCCTGAACGCACTACTTCTCCATATTCATCTTTTTCTACCGTTGGTTCCATAAAAGATTTAGCTCCTCTTTTGGTAGTTTCTTCCCATGATTTGGTAGCATCTTCTACCCAAAGTGCAATTACTTTAACTCCATCGCCATGTTTTACAATGTGCTCGTTAATTGGCGACTTAGAATTTAATGGAGTGGTCAATACCAACTTAATCTTATCTTGTTTTACCACGTAAGAAGCATATTCTCTACAGCCTGTTTCTAAGCCTTTGTAAGCAAACGATTGAAATCCAAATGCCGACTTATAAAAATGAGCTGCTTGTTTGGCATTTCCTACATATAATTCCACATAATCTGTTCCTAATAATGGTAAGAAATCTTGTGCTCCATCAAATATTTTTTCTAATCCGTATTCTACGTTTTTTATGTCTTTCATTTTAGTTAGTTTTTTGGTTTAAAGTTTAAGCCCCTCCCAACCTCCCCAAAGGAGAGGAGTTTCCATCACACAATTCCAAAGTTAATGGTTATTGTGCAAATAAGAGGTGTTTATGTTTTATCTTTTTTTTCAAATTTACACATTAACTGTCCAACCAAGACTGGAAATAATCTCCATCTTTAATTTTCATAGCTTCCTCTGTTACCATTAATGGTTTAAACGTATCTACCATAACGGCTAATTCTTGAGTTTCTTTTTGTCCGATGCTTCTTTCCATAGCTCCGGGATGTGGTCCGTGCGGTATTCCTGCCGGATGTAAGGTAATTTGACCTCTTTCTATGTTGTTTCTGCTCATAAAATCGCCATCCACGTAATACAACACTTCATCAGAATCGATATTACTGTGGTTGTATGGAGCCGGAATAGCTTGTGGATGATAATCGTATAAACGAGGCACAAACGAACAAATTACTGCCCCTGCTGTTTCAAAGGTTTGGTGTATAGGTGGTGGTAAGTGCACTCTGCCTGTAATAGGCTCAAAATCGTGTATAGAAAATTTATACGGATAATTGTAGCCATCCCAACCCACCACGCTAAACGGGTGTGCTGCATAAATGTATTCATGCATCATGTCTTGTTTCTTAACTTTCACTAAAAACTCGCCTTTGTCGGTAAAAGTTTCTAATTCTGTTGGCGGATGCATGTCTCTTTCGCAAAATGGCGAATGTTCTAAATGTTGACCAAACCAATTTCTGTATTGTTTGGGCGTATAAACCGGATGTTTAGATTCTACAATGAATAAACGATTGTTGGTCGTTTCAAAATTAATTTGGTAAATCATGCCTCTGGGAATCACCAAATAATCGCCATATTCAAAATCTATATTTCCTAAATGTGTTCTTAATTTACCTTTACCTTCGTGTACAAAAATCACTTCGTCCGAATCGGTATTTTTATAAAAATAATCGGTTAGCGAATTTTTGGGACTTGCCAATACAATGTGTACATCATTATTAAAAAGCACCGTTTTTCTGCTTTGTAAAAAATCATTTTCTTGAGGCACGGAAAATCCTTTTAGTGATAAAGATTCCATGTTTTTTTCTACTGCCACTTTTGGGGCAACACTGTATGATTTTACAATCTCTTTTACCTGCGTGGGACGATGTGTGTGGTAAAGCAAGGATGACATCCCGTCAAAACCTACTGTACCAAAAAGTTCTTCGTAATAAAAATTACCTTCGGGACTTTTAAAAACAGTGTGTCTTTTGGGCGGAATATTTCCTAATTGATGATATCTGGGCATAGTTTATTTTTTTATAGATTAGGCAAACAAATTTATGCAATTATTAAGGATTAAAAATGATAAAAGTCAAGTTTTGTAAATATTATAGAACACAGGTAATACGGATGGAGCGGATAATCACTGTTGGAATAGCCACGAATGCACGAACAACAAAGGTTAACCACATAGTGTCATAGCAATACATAGCTGCAAAAGCAGGTTTTAGCAATACATAGCGTTTCCATTTTATGGAAACAAACTATGTAAACTATGCAAGTCCTTTAATTAGGATTAAAGCTATGTGGTTAAGTTGCTGATGGAATAGCCACGAATGCACGAATAACAAAGGTTAACCACATAGTGTCATAGCAATACATAGCTGCAAAAGCAGGTTTTAGCAATACATAGCGTTTCCATTTTATGGAAACAAACTATGTAAACTATGCAAGTTCTTTAATTAGTATTAAAGCTATGTGGTTAAGTTGCTGATGAAATAGCCACGAATGCACGAACAACAAAGGTTAACCACATAGTGTCATAGCAATACATAGCTGCAAAAGCAGGTTTTTAGCAATACATAGCGTTTCCATTTTATGGAAACAAACTATATAAACTATGCAAGTTCTTTAATTAGGATTAAAGCTATGTGGTTAAGTTGCTGATGGAATAGCTACGAATGCACGAATAGACTGATGGAGCTGATATCAATTTGCGTAGAGCTGCACTCAACGCTTAAGAAATACCGCTCCGTTGGAGCTTGGGGATTATCACAAATGCAAGAGTTGGTGTTTTTACCATTAAAATTTCTTTTGATGATTTGTAAAAAATGTATATTTACAAAATAAAGATATATGTAACCAAAAACTACATATATACAACTAAAATCTGTTAGGTATATGTAATAAAGTTACATATATAAACAAGTTACCTGCAAGCTAAAAAATGAGACATCACATATTTTATGAAATTCAAACAGTTGTGGAGTGTCCTTACAGGTTTCTCTTTTTAGAAAATTTTATAGAACCTTTAAAAGAAAGAGATGAGTTTCGGTATTCAAATATTTATCTATTTACGAAAAGCAAAAAGTTAAGATTTGATATAGAAAGAACAATCCTAACAAATAAAAGGACTTTAAAAACTTCAATCTTAATTGGACATAACGGCAGAATTGAGATAGAAGATAGTTTATACAATATTGCACCTATAATCAGGGAAATTTATGACACTCAGGAAAACTATAATGACTTATGTAGTGACGAAGATGACTTTTGGACTTGTGAAATTGATTGGGAAAAATCATCAAATGACAGACTAAGATTGTTACAAAAAGCCAAAACAGGAGAAATTTTTGATTTTTGGCTCGGACCTGAAAATGTAGAAAACACTTCTCAATTTGAATCAAATCCAAATTATGATTGCAGACCTGAAGTAGTTTATGTAGGACAATCTTTCAAGATGATTGATAGAATATCATCACACAAAACATTACATAAAGCTGTGTCTGAATTAAAAGATGATGAAGAATTAAAAATATTTTTTGCGACTTTTAAATATGGCTACGGTGGTCACAAAGATTTTGCAGATATTTTTCAAGGAAACGTATCGAAAACTTGGATGAGCCAACACGGAAAATCTAAGGAATACAAAAACAAAATCAATCTAGTAGAAAGGTTTTTAATTCACTTTCTTCAACCCAAATATAATACTCAACATATCAAAACAGAAATTCAGAATGATGAGTTAGTCAAAAGCATACTTATAGAAAATGATATAGATGTTATTACTATAAACATTGGTGTTTACGGCAAGAAGTTTGAATTTTGGAGCGAAAGTCAACAATTAAAAACAGACTATTGTTCATTTAATTTTCTCGAACCCGAAAAAGGATATCAGATTGGACTAATTACAAACAAAATAAATGAATAAAGCCAGCAGGTAACAGCGTGTATAAGAAATAGCAGGTTCAGTGCTAAATCAAAGGTCTGTGTTTTTAATAAAAGTCAGTGCCAAACCGAAAGTGAAGTGCTTTTTAATTCGCTACTTCTCATACACGCAAAACGTTAAAACGAAATACAGAAAAAAAAGCAGGTTTTTCAACCTGCTTCCAACAAAGATTTGCACTAAACTAAACTATTTATCAATTAACTCACTGCTATTTGATTAACTTATATCTTTGTTTGCTTCTTTTTTACGTTTTTTCTCATCCATTTTATTGGCAATAAACAAACCTAAACCGCCAAATAAAAACACCATAGAAAAATAGCATACTTCATCTTTTAATGGCGTGTAAACATCTAACAAGTTACCTGCAAGCAACCCTATACCTACCCCTACTGCTATTAAAGCAAATTTTAATGCCGAACTACCGTCTTTTTCTTTTTTAGGTAAGTTTAAGTCCATGCCTTTTTCTATCATTTTTAATCTTTCCTGATTTTCCATTCTTCTAAGCAATACAATCATTGCAAAAACACCTAATGAAATAATAATTGGAATCGATACACCTATAATTTCTGTCATAATTTTTAAATTTAATTGGTTGGTACATGCTTTGACAACAGCTGATGAAAAAATGTTACAAGTGGGAGGATTTTTTTACAAATTAATTTCAAATTAACCTATTAATTAAAACTTGTAACATTTTTTTCAATTAAGTGTCTTATATTTATAAATTAATGAATTTATCTTTCTTGGAAGAAACAGACCTCATAAAAGGATTACAAAATAAAAGTCATTCGGCTATTAACTATTTTGTGCAATTGCACCAGCAATTTGTATTTGTGTTGTGCGTAAAAATGGTTCATCAGCGAGAGGTTGCTGAAGAAATTACACAAGATGTATTGATTAAATGTATTAAAAACATCAACGCTTTTGAGGGAAAATCTAAACTTAAAACGTGGGTGTATAGTATTGCTCA
>DATGOR010000362.1:0-3052 GCA_035305805.1 Vicingaceae bacterium
CATAAAATACTGTAAAACAAAAATATAAATAGTTTTATAAATAAGGGAAAAGGTTTTAGTACAACAATTTTTTAATAAAAAAACAGCTAAAAATGATTAGAAAATAACACTAATGTAACATTCGATTAACACCTCATTTAAGGAGTTGTAATTCCTTTGCACTTTGAAAAAAACAGTAATATCATGCAATTGAAATACCACCCATTCAACCACTTAAATTTTAAAACCATGTGTAAAAAAACAGCTGTATTTTTAAGTATTTTCTTATTAGCTAACACATTGTTTGCTGCAGGCGGAGCCATAAAAGGAAAAGTAGTAAGTGCTGAGTCTGCCGAAGAGCTTATAGGAGCAACCGTTTTTATTAAAGGAACAACCATTGGAGCAGTAGTTGATTTTGAAGGTAATTACCACATTAAAAATGTGCCTACGGGAAAACAAACCTTAATTTGCTCCTACATCTCTTTTAATTCTGATTCGGTAGAAGTTAATATTACTGATAACCAAGTGGTAACGTATAATTTTACTTTACAAAACTCATCGGTAGCATTATCGGATTTTGTAGTAGAAGCAAAAGCGATAAAAAGTTCCGAAAATTATATGCTAAAAGTAAAGCAAAAATCGGCAACAGTAATGGAAGGAATTACTGCACAAGAAATTACCAAAAGAGGCGATAATGATGTGGCAAGTGCTGCCAAAAGGGTTACAGGTGTAACCATTGAAGGAGGGAAATATGTTTATGTAAGAGGGTTGAGCGACAGGTATAGCAAAACCACCTTGAATGGAGCAGAAATCCCCGGTTTAGATCCTAATAAAAATGCGGTTGAATTAGACCTTTTCCCCACTAACATGATTGAGAACATGACCGTGGTAAAATCTTTTTCACCTGATTTGCCGGGAAGTTTTACAGGAGGGTTGTTGAACATTGAAACCAAAGATTTTCCGGAAAAATTTACCTTGCAATTTTCAGCAGGAGTGAGTTATAACACCTTATCCAGCTTCAACGATCAGTTTTTGTCGCACGGAGGAGCTTCTTCCGAATTATTTGGAAAAGATGATGGGGGTAGAGATATTCCTGATGCAGTGCTAAACGGAGGTGTTCCTCCATTGTTTGTAAATAATCCTCAATTGGAAAAAGTTTCTAAGTCTTTTAGTAAAGAGATGGAAGGTGTAACATCTCCATCATCATTAAACCAGCGTTATTCTTTATCAGTAGGAAATCAGAAAACAGTTTTTGGAAACACATTGGGTTTTGTTGCGGGAATTTCTTATTCCAGAGCTTTTGTTCATCAACAACAAAATGCATTTTCAGGCAGATATAGTCTTACAGGAAGTGTGGACGAAGTGGAAGAATTAATTACTCAACAAGAATTAAACGACACCAAATCACAGGAAGAAGTACTATTAGGTGCTTTAGGAAATTTATCTTACAAAGTAGGGAGAAACAATAAGTTTAGCTTTACTTATGTAAGAAACCAAAGTGGTACCAAAGAAACTACTTTTCAAGAAGGGATTTTTCCTAAAGAAGATGAAGGTTTGTTCTACCAAACTAGGGGCTTATCTTACCAAGAAAGACAATTAACCAGCTATCAATTAAAAGGAGATCATTACATAGAAAGCTTAAAGAAACTGAAAATAGATTGGTTAACTTCTTTCTCTAGCTCTAGCCAATACACACCGGACCAAAGGTATTTTTCTAACGATTATAGAGTAAATTCGGATAACGATACTACCTATAGCATTAATGCGTCTGCTTATCCGGCTCCTGCAAGGTTTTATCGTTACCTAGACCAATCTACTTTTGATGCTAAATTAAACTTAGAATTAGTCGCTTTTGAAAAAGATGGACAATCTTCAAAAATAAAATTTGGAGGGGCTTATTTGTTTCAAGACAGAACATTGGCTGAGTTTCGTTACAACTATAGAAAACAAGGAGCTAACTTATTCGATGGTAGTGTTTCCGATTATTTAGCGGATGAAAACATGGTATTACCATCACCGGGCAACCCTGTTTCTCAATATATTTATATAGAAGATGCTTCTGAAAAAAGAAACAACTATGTTGGTGAGCAAATTATTACAGCAGGATATTTAATGGGAGATATTTGGGCAACTAAAAAGTTGAGAGTAATTGGAGGGGCTCGTTTAGAAACCACTTATATTACCAGTGTTAGTGATGATGAAACTCAAAAAGCAGGTTTGTTGGAAGGAGTGGACATTTTACCTGCCATTAATACTTCTTATGCGTTATCTCCAAAAGCAAACTTAAGAGCTGCTTATTCAAAAACATTAGCTCGACCAACTTTTAGAGAAATTTCAGGGTTTGCTTCTTACGATTTTGCTGCCAATTGGATTATAATAGGAAATCCGGATTTAGACAGAACGTTAATAGACAATATAGATTTACGTTTTGAGTTATTCCCTAATTTAGGAGAGTTAATTTCATTTGGGGTATTTTATAAAAACTTCTCTAATCCCATAGAATTTGTGTTTAATACACAAGCACAAAATGATGAGTTGACATGGAGAAACGTAGCAAACGGAAAGCTTTATGGTGCTGAAATTGAGGTAAAAAAACAACTCAACTTTATTTCTAACGAGAAACACCAATACAGCGTTGGAGGTAATTTCTCACTTATTCAATCGGAAGTGGATATTGATCAACAACAGTTAGAATTAATAAGAGCTCAAGATCCGAGTGCTGCATCTACCAGAGAAATGTACGGACAGTCGCCATACATTGTAAATGCTTTTGTGGGTTATAACAACGATACATTAGGACTATCTATTAATGTTAATTACAATGTAGCGGGAGAAAAAATCACCTTAGTAGTGGTGGATGCAACACCTAATGTAAAAGCTCAACCTGTACATCAACTAAACATGAACTTAACCAAAACCTTGGGAGATCACTTTAAACTTAAACTTTCTGCATCTAATTTATTTAACCCTATTGTAAAACAAACGCAAGTTTACAAAGGAAAAGAATACTTGTTTAATTCTTACCAGTTAGGAAGAACTTACGGAATAAGTTTGTCTTACTTGTTTTAAAACT
>DATGOR010000363.1:0-4895 GCA_035305805.1 Vicingaceae bacterium
ACTGAAAACTTTTTAGATGCCAAATTTTCTAAAAGTCCGGAATTGGCAAAAGCCAATAAAGCTGCTTTAAAAGCCGGATATAATTATGCTTTAACAGTAGAATTATTACCTTCTAACTATACCATCAAACCTGCTTCCTTACCTAAAGGTAAATACAGAAGTATTACCGGAAATACGGCTACAGCATGGGGATTATTAGCTGCTGCAGAAGCTACACAATTAAAATTATTTTTAGGAACATACCCTATTACACCTGCTTCAGATATTTTACATGAATTATCAAAGTTTAAAAATTTTGATGTAATATCGTTTCAAGCAGAAGATGAAATTGCCGGTATTTGCTCCGCAATTGGAGCAAGCTTTGCCGGGAACTTAGCTGTAACATCTACCTCAGGGCCGGGATTGGCTTTAAAAGGCGAAGCCATTGGATTGGCAATGATGACGGAACTTCCAATTGTAATTATTGATGTTCAGCGAGGAGGGCCTTCTACAGGGTTGCCTACTAAAACCGAACAATCAGATTTGATGCAAGCTGTTTATGGAAGAAATGGAGAAAGTCCTGTAATTGTTATTGCAGCTAGCACGCCTTCCAATTGTTTTGATTTTGCCTACCAAGCAGCAAAATTAGCATTAGAACACATGACCCCCGTAATTTTGTTAACGGATGGATTTATCGCTAATGGAGCCGAACCATGGAAAATTAAAAATGTGGAAGATTTACCTGCTATTCAACCAAACTTTGTAAAAGATACTGAGAATTGGAAGCCTTATAATAGAGATGCACAAAGATTAGCCAGAAAGTGGGCAATACCAGGCATGGAAGGGTTTGAGCACCGTATAGGAGGACTAGAAAAGCAAGATGAAAGTGGAAACGTTTCTTACGAACCTGAAAACCATGAAAAAATGGTGAAATTGAGGCAAGAAAAAGCAAATCGTGTAGCCCAATTTATCCCTGAATTAGAAGTAAAAGGAGCTCAAGAAGGCGACTTGTTAATTGTTGGTTGGGGAGGTACTTATGGAAGCATCCTTACCGCTTTTACTGAACTAGCCAAATCTAATAATAAGGTAGGTTTCGCTCATTTTAACTACATCAACCCATTACCAAAAAATACCGAAGAAGTTTTTGAAAAATATAAAACTATTTTGGTGTGCGAGTTGAATTTAGGTCAGTTTTCTCGTTTGCTTAAGGGAACATTCCCTCAATTTAATTACCGTCAGTACAACAAAGTACAAGGTTTACCTTTTTCTAAAAAAGAACTTATTAACGAATTTACAACTTATTTAAAATAACTATTCTTAATGGAACATATTGTTAAAGATCAACAACTTACTTTCAAAGATTTTGCTACCGATCAAGATGTTAGATGGTGCCCGGGATGTGGTGATTACGCTATATTAAGTGCCATGCAAAAAGCATTGCCACAAATAGGTAAAGCTAAAAAAGACATTGTATTTGTTTCCGGAATTGGATGCTCGTCTCGTTTCCCATATTATGTCGAAACGTATGGATTTCATTCCATTCACGGAAGAGCTCCTGCTATTGCATCGGGAGTAAAATTGGGTAATCCTGAACTGAGTGTTTGGCAAATTACCGGTGATGGTGATGCTTTAGCTATTGGAGGGAATCACTACATTCATGTGTTGAGAAGAAATGTGGACATCAACATGATACTATTTAATAATGAGATTTACGGGCTAACCAAAGGACAATTTTCTCCCACTTCTAAAACAGGAATTCAAACCAAATCTTCTCCTCAGGGAACAGTAGATAAAGCTTTTAATCCGGGAAAATTAGCTATAGGAGCAGGAGCCAATTTTTTTGCCAGGGTAGTAGATGTAGAACCCAAAAAGATGGTAGATGTGTTTGTAGAAGCGGAAAAACATAAAGGAACTTCATTGGTAGAAATCTTACAAAACTGTGTGATTTTTAATGATAAAGTTTTTTCTGCCATTACAGATAAAGCTACTAAGTTAGACAATCAGCTTTGGCTAGAACATGGTAAGCCCATGATTTTTGGTAGTGAAAACAACAAAGGTATCCGCTTAAATGGTTTGAAACTAGAAGTAGTAACCATTGGAGAAAATGGAATTACCGAAGAAGATATTTTAGTACATGATGCTCATTGCGAAGATGATACACTTCACAACTTATTGGTAAACATGAGCTTGCCGGAAATGCCTGTAGCCTTTGGTGTAATTAGAAGTGTAGCAGCACCAACTTTTAATGAAAAAGTTTGGGAACAGATAAATAATGAGAAAAAGAAGGCTAAATTTTCATCAGTAAATGAAATAATAAACAGTGGAGTAACTTGGGAAATTTAAAAAAATACTACATTTGACGTATTTAATTGTTGTAAATATCTGTATAGGTTTGCAATGTATTAAATTAGATAATAATTAAATTTTATATTCATCAATTTTTAAAACAATGAAAAATTTTATCAAAACTTCATCTAGAACAATTAAAACGTTAATGGTAGCCTTGGCTTTAGTATTTGTTGGGTCAATAAATGCAACCGCTCAAGGTGTTATTCCTTCTGAAAAACTAACTCCTGAACTATTAAAAGAAACTTTTGAAAATGCTTTTATTGAAGTATTAGAAGTAAAGGAAACTTACATAAAAGTAAAGGATACTTACTCTGTTTTTTTTGATATTGACCCTAAGAAACGCTACGTAACTTTATCTGGTGTTTACCAAATAGTAGATGGTGCTAAAAAGAGTGATGTACTTGAGTTGATGAATAAAATCAACAAAGAAGTGGCATTAATTAAGATTTTCTATAACGAAGATACCAATACCATTTCTTACTATTATTATTTCTATACAGAAGGTGGATTTACTCAAAAATCACTGGTGATGGCGTTAAAACTTTACAAAGACGCTTTAACACTTAGTTTGCAAAAAGATACTGCAAAATTAATTAAGTAATAAATTAAGTTTTCATAGCAAAAAAGCGAGGTAATTTCAACTACCTCGCTTTTTTTATGATGTTTATTTCCAAGAGTTTCTAAAAGCTATTTCTTGTACATTTTTTCTGGGTTTTTCTACAAACTCTCCATCGTAATAGCCAATTGCTATTGCCGTAACCGGTTCAAAATCTTCCGGAATATTCAAATGTTCGATGGCTTTTTCAGGAGAGAAGCCTCCCATTTGATGTAAATGAAGCCCCATAGCCGTTGCTTGAGCACAAAGGTTGCCAACTGCTAAACCTAAGTCATGCTTATAAGTAGCATTAAGTTGGTTGTTTTTACTATAGGTTTTTTTAGCGGTAGTAATTACTAAAACAGCAGCATCTTTTGCCCAAGCTCTATTTCCTTCCACCAAGCAATCTAACAATTTATTAAAAGCACTTTCGTCTTCTTTAAGAGCATAAACAAAACGCCACGGTTGTTCATTAAATGCCGATGCAGCTCTGCCTGCAGCTGTAAAAAGTGCGTGCATTTGCTCTTCGCTTACCGCTTCATTGGTAAATGTTGTTGGACTAAATCTTTTTGCAATTTCCGGGATAATATTCATTTTTTTCTAGTTTATGAGTTTATAAGTTTATGATTTTATGAGTTTTAAGTTTGCCACAATTAACAATTAACAATTAACCATTAACATTTATCTTAACTCAATTTATTCAATTCTAAATAGGTTTTGTAACTCAATTTTTTTGGTACTTCAACAGTAAATAATCGAGTCTCTTCTTCTACATCAAACAAAATCATTTTTTCTTCTTCAGAAATGATGAAATCATGCTCTTTCAAGCGTTGGTTGTTAGCAGAACCTTTACCACTAATCATGTAAAAAGTAGCAATTTTGTCAGTGTCTATGGCAATATTGTACACACCTTTTGGAAGCGTTAATTCACTAATAGTTACTCCTTCAGCATCCATTTCAACCGGACCTCCTTTACCGATGTAATTTTTTACATGAATACCATTTTCTTCAAAAAAGTGCATTTTTTCACTTTTGTAATCACTGTAAGATGCTTCTTTGTTATAAGTTACATGCACGTTGGGGTCGAACCAAATTTGAAACATTCTTCCTCCGGGCATAATTTTTTCGGCATGTCTTATACCATTTCCCGAACGGATAATTTGCACATCGCCTTTTGTTAAAGGCAACCACCTGTTGTATTTGTTATCGTAGTGTTGAATTTCGCCATCAATTACAAACGACATGATTTCAAATAATTGATGCGGATGTTCGCCAATTAAACCACCTCTGTCAGACCAAGCGTTGGCCCAATAAAATAAGTTAGAAAATGGTTTTTGATCCCCTCTGTCTTGAGGAAACCCAATGGGTTTGTTTTCTATAATAGCACCGCCATCAAAGGCTCCTTTTGCTTGTTGTTCTTTTGTTATTAGTTTCATGATATATGTTTTAACATTAAGTGTATATACATTGATATGGATAAAAAATTTAGTTGGATTAGCCTCTCATTTTATCCAATAGTTGATTAATGGTTTTGGCTTCTTGTTCGCTCAAGTTATCAGCAATGTTTTTAAAAGCATTCATTTCTTTGTTTACTTTTTCCAACAAAGCCAATCCTTTATGGGTAATTTTAACATCTACTTGTCTTCTGTCGCTTTCACAAGTTACGCGTTCTATCAATTCTTTTTGCCTCAACTTTTCTACTAACCTGCTGGTGTTCGACATTTTATCTATCATTCGTTCCATAATGTTGCTTACAGAAATGGCTTTTGGAGATTGCCCTTTTAAAATTCTAAGTACATTGTACTGCTGCGGACTTATGCCATAAGGCTTTAAAATTTTAGTACTGTTTGCACTCAGCCAATTACTTGTAAACAATATGTTAATGGCTAATTTTTGGTATTCCGAATGAAATTTGTCTTGTTTTATTTCTTCTTCAATTTTCATGGTTTAAATCTCCTTCTTTAAATAGTAG
>DATGOR010000364.1:0-2859 GCA_035305805.1 Vicingaceae bacterium
AAAAAGCACATGAAACGACCATGGTAAAAAGTTGCTCACACAGGAGAATGATTATCATGAGAGTTCCATCTGACCGAATTAGTAACAATAAATATAAACAGATGAAAAAAGCATTAGTAAACGGTCCGATTTCACCGGAAAAAATAGCTACTTCCATAGCTCATCATCAGGTAAAGACAAATATTGGCGGGCATGCCATTTTTTTAGGTCAGGTTAGAGCGGATGAAATAGATAGTAAAACAGTGGTAGCGATTGAATATACAGCTTATGAAGAAATGGCAGAAAAGGAATTTCATGCTATAAGAGAAGCGGCTTTTGAAAAATTTGATTTAACGTGTTTGCATATTTACCACAGTTTAGGAACCGTAAAAGCCGGAGAAATTTGCCTGTTTGTTTTTACATCCTCTAAACACAGGGCAATGGCTTTTGATGCGTGCAGGTTTATTACCGAAGAAATCAAAGCAAAAGTGCCTGTTTTCGGTAAAGAATTATTTAAAGACAATACCCACCAATGGAAAGTAAATCAATGATTTAAAAAGTTGATACCTACTTAGCTTAGTAAGTATTTATCTTTTAATTATGTAATACTAAAAGAGGTATTTCTGCGTGAAAAGAAATTTGTTTTGTAAAACTGATATGAAACAAATCTTGCAAGAAATTTCTTCTACGATTTACTAAAGCTAGCATGTTAATTTCATGTTGCTGCACATAAGCTTTAGTTCCGTATATTACATCTTCATGTTTAAAATAAGTAATAGGAAGCTGTTCTAACCCAATTACATTGGCTACAGAAGACGCCATTGATTTTTCAGCATCACTAACGGTTTTCATCTCCTCTGTAACATTAAACATAGTTATTGCTGCATTGTAATCATTTACAATTGGTTGTAAAACTTTAAACACACCGCTGTTTTTTAACGGTTCAAAGTCGGTAGCTATGGCAATATTCTTTATAGGGCTGAAGGTTACTTTATCCGGAATTACCAAAACAGGACAGTCCACCTCTTTAATAACAGCATACGTATTACTTCCAAATACAATTTTTTCTACAGCACTCATTCCCTTTGCCCCCATCACTATCATATCAATAGGATGTTTATCTACAAATGTTTTAATGATTTCTACCAAGCTACCATAAGCAGATTTATAACTAAAAGAATGTTTTTTATTGAAATGATGTTTGGCTTTTATTTCTGCTATTAAGTCTTGTAGCTGTTTTTCTGAAGCTTCACTAAGCAAATCATTCAAAGAACCACCGGTAATGCTATTTGCCATATCGTCATGAGTAGGAAAAAAAGCATTCATTAAAATAAAGTTTACTTCCTGATTGCTATACATTTCTAATGCATACAAAATGGCATTTTTTGCATTATCGGAAAAATCGGTTGGTAATAATACAGTCATCATTTTTATTTGTTTATTTATCGTGAAGTACTAATAATGGAGTATCGGTATGAAGTGCCACTTGTTTGCTAAAGCTTTTGTGAAAAAAGTTTTCAAAAAAGCCTTTTTTTCTATTGATGGTTACTAAGCTATCAATGTTATGAGAATGAACAAATTTTTGAACTCCTGCTAATGGATCTTCATCGCTTATGTGTATAATCTCCGTATTTTGATTTAACTGAGCATTCAAATATTCTGTGATTTTTGTTTCTTGTTCATTACTTACCTTACCGTCTTCGTTCTCTACATAGAACACTTTCAAAATGGCATTGGTTTTATTTAATATTTCTTTGAGTGGTTGCAACACATTTTGGTTGATATTTTCTTGAAAATCTACTGCTAAAGCTAATTTTTGAACAGGTTTAAAAACTACGTTTTGAGGGATAACAAAAACCGGAGCATCTGCTTCTTTTACCACAGCAGAGGTGTTGCTGCCAATAAAAATTTCTTCTACAGCCCCCATTCCTTTTGCTCCCACTACTACCACTACGTCTTTTAACTCTTCTGTTAAAGATTTTACTGCATGTAAAACATCTCCATACACCTCTTTAGTGATGATTTCGTGAAGATTGTTATTGAATTTACTTTCTAATTCATTTTTATACTTAGCTAAATCTTCAACGGCTTGTTTCCTGAGTATTTCATTGATAGAAACTACAGCACTTGAACCGGATTGAGGAGAAAAATAAGAATGAATCAGCACAAAAGTTACTTTTTCATTTTTATAAAATTGCATGGCCCAATTAATGGCATTTTTTGAATTTTCAGAAAAATCCGTTGGTAGAAGAACTTTTTTCATCTGTTTATGTTTATTTATATTAATTTGGTCAGGTAGAACTCCCCTTAATAATCATCCTTCATGTGGAAGGATTTTTTATTATGGTCGTTTCATTTTTTTATTAACTGTTAGGTTATATATTTCAATATAAGCCAAAAGTACACTAAAATTTACTTATTTAGAAATGATTTATATCACTATTTTTTCTGTTTAAAAACATTTAACATAAAATAAAAAAAGCTGTCTTTTCCAGACAGCTTTTTTTGATGATTGTTTATAAGTTATTTTACTCGTATTTCGCTTTTAATTCTTTAGCTTTTTCGTATTCTCCTACTTGAGTATAAAGTTTAATAAGCATGGTAGCAGTATCGCCATCTTCCGGTTTTGCTTTGTTTGCCATTTCTACATAAGGAATAGCTGCTTCAAAATCTTTTTTAGCTTCAGCTTTCATTGCTTCAAACTTTTTAGCTTGACTAAGGGGTAAATCATTTGCTTCGTTAATTTTATCCACTCCTTTGTTATAATAATGAGCTCCTAAGTTGTAAGCTGCATCGTGTTGAGTAGGGTCTAATTCTAATGATTTTTTGTAATCTAAAATAGCAGCATCTTTGTTTTCAAGTTTTTCTTGCACGGTACCT
>DATGOR010000365.1:0-7963 GCA_035305805.1 Vicingaceae bacterium
AAGGAAAACGAAAATACCGATGATGCGGTAATGAGTACCGTAGAATTAAAAATGGATAAGGTAAAAACCTTGCCTGCTATTTTTGGTGAAGTAGATGTACTAAAAACCGTTCAACTGATGCCCGGAGTGCAAACTGCCGGAGAAGGAAACTCAGGTTTTTATGTAAGAGGAGGAGGACCCGACCAAAATTTAATTTTATTAGATGGAGCAACTGTTTACAATGCCTCACATTTATTTGGTTTTTTCTCGGTTTTTAATGCCGATGCTATCTCAGATGTGAAGTTGGTAAAGGGCGGAATGCCGGCTGAGTATGGAGGAAGACTTTCTTCGGTGTTGGATATATCTATGACGGATGGTGATTACAAAAAATTTAAAGTGGACGGTGGTATTGGTGTAATTTCTTCTCGTTTAACCGTTCAAGGACCGATAAAAAAAGACACCGCTTCCTTTATTGCTTCTGCTCGAAGAACGTATGCAGGAGATTTAGCTCAGCCCTTTGTTAGTGATTCGTCAAAATTTAAAGGTAGCAACTACTATTTTTACGATTTTAATGCAAAATTCAATTACAAGTTATCATCTAAAGATAAGTTGAGTTTAAGCGGATACTTCGGTAGAGATGTGTTTACTTTTAAAAACTCGGATGATGGTTTTGATTTAAGCACCCCTTGGGGAAATGCTATTGTTGCTTTAAAATGGAGTAGAATTGTAAGCGATGAATTTTATGGAGATATAACAGCTTCATTTACTGACTATCGTTTTAGGGTAGAAGCAATACAGGATCAATTTAGCTTTGGATTATATTCAGGAATTACCGATTACAGCTTAAAAGCAGATTACACTTATTTACCATCCATTTTGCATAAAATAAAATTTGGAGCAGCTTACACCTTTCATAAATTCACACCCAACAGTGCCGATGTTAGTTCCGGAGATGTTGATTTTAACACAGGCGAGAAAATATTCAACTATGCTAACGAAGGTGCATTGTACATTTCGGATGAATGGGATGTCAGCGAAAAACTAAAAATTCATCCAGGCTTAAGATA
The DNA here is from genome assembly GCA_035305805.1 of Vicingaceae bacterium. GTDB lineage: Bacteria > Bacteroidota > Bacteroidia > Flavobacteriales_E > Vicingaceae > BRH-c54. The sequence goes on from DATGOR010000365.1 coordinate 1,047, forward strand.
TACTATTTATCAGCATATAGGTCCTTTTAAACGTTACAGTAAGGATGAAACCACTGGGGCACCATTGGATACTGTAGTGTACAACAAAGGAGAAACAGTAAAAATTTACCAAGGGTTAGAACCTCGATTTACAGCACGATATGCCTTTTCTGAAAGTTCTTCGTTAAAGGCTTCTTTTGCTCAGAATTATCAATACATACATTTGGCTACCATAGCTACCGTTTCGTTGCCTACCGACCAATGGCTACCTAGTACAGAGGTTACCAAACCACAGTTTTCTACGCAGTATACATTGGGCTACTTCAAAAATTTATTTAAAAATAAATGGGAAAGTTCGGTAGAAGTGTATTATAAAGATATGAAAAACCAAGTGGAGTACAAAGACGGTGTTAGTCCGCAGGATGATGGTGGAACCAATGTAGATAACAATCTTACTTTTGGAAGAGGCTGGTCGTATGGAGCGGAGTTTTTCATCAAAAAGAAATACGGAAAAGTAAATGGTTGGATAGGTTATACGCTTTCGTGGACTAAAAGACAATTCGATGACTTAAATTACGGCAAAGCTTTTTATCCTAGATACGACAGAAGACATGATGCATCTATTGTTTTCAATTACGATATTTCAGACCGATTAGTATTAGGAGCAACTTGGGTATATGCCACCGGAAATGCATTAACATTACCTACCGCCCGTTATTTTATTGAAGGAAAAGTGGTAGATGAATACGGTGAACGAAATTCTTACCGTATGGAGGCTTTTCATAGATTAGATGTAGCTCTTACCTTAAAAGGAAAAGAAACCAAAAAATTTAAATCGAGCTGGAATTTTTCTATTTATAACTTGTATAACCGTAAAAATCCTTACTTTATCTATTTTTCTAACGAAGGAAACATTTACGATGGAACACTTGATTTACAAGCAAAACAAGTGTCGTTGTTTGGAATTATTCCGTCTGTTTCTTGGAATTTTAGTTTTTAAAATAAAAACAACAATTAAATGACTATGAGTAAAAAAGTTAAACCTAAGAAATGAATAATTAACTCTCCCCCTTGCCCCCTCTCTTTAAAGAGAGGGGGAAAAGTTATCGGTAGATAACTTGGGGGAGAGTCGAAAATAATAAAAACTGACAAATTCTAACGGAACCTAAATCAATAAAACGTTGAGTTGTAAGCTCAGCATTCTAATATAGACTGATAAAGAACAATAATTATAAATACATGAAAATTAAAAATATAGTCCCCGCTTTTTTATCATTATTAATGATGGTTTTTCTACTTTCATGCGAAAAAGAAATTACCATTGATTTACCCGATGCTGAAACCAAATTAGTAGTGGAGGGGAATATAGAGCAAGGCAGACCACCATTTGTAATTCTTACAAAAAGTTCACCTTATTTTGAACCGACAGACCTGACATCTCTACGTCAGTTATTTGTTAGTGGAGCCTTAGTAACCGTGTCAAACGGAACAAACACCGTACAACTAACAGAAATTTGCACCGACCAATTGCCCGATTCGTTATTGCCCGCTGTAGCTGAATTAATTGGAGTTTCGCTAACCAACTTACAAACTTTTGGTTTTTGTGTTTATACTACTTTAGACACCACTATTTTTGGAGAAGTGGGAAAAACTTACAATTTATATATTGAAGCCGATGGAAAAGTAGCTACTTCATCCTCTCAGATTCCACCGTTGGTTTTTATGAACAGGTATTGGTACAAAGATCAACCCGGGTTTAACAATTTTGGATATTTATGGTTTGAATTGTCCGACCCACCACAATACGGCAATGCTTACCGTGTTTTTACTAAAAGAGTAGGGAAAGACAGCCGATTTATTCCGGTGTTTGGTTCGGTGTTTAAAGATCAATTCATTAACGGACTTACCTTCGAAGGTACATTTGCCAGAGGTCAGGAAGTCAACTCTCAAGCTCCGGACGATTTAGCTGAAACTTCTGAATATTATCAACAAGGAGATACAGTCATCGTTAAATTTTGCACGATAGATATGCCTCACTTTAACTTTTGGGAAACTTTTGAAATGGCAAGTTTTAGCTCAGGAAATCCTTTTTCTGCTCCCACTATGGTAGAAACCAATATCAACGGAGGTTTAGGTGTTTGGGGTGGTTATGGAGTAACTTATGATACACTGGTGTTGGTAGATTAAAACAAACTCAGCTGGTCGGTAGGACGAGCAAAAGCAGTTAAATTGTAAGCAGGCCAAACTTTTCCTTTTAGGTATTTTTTTCTGGCTACATCAAACATACTTTTTATCATTACAGCTGTTTCTCCGTGTAGTTTTAGTCTGTTTTTGCCTTTGCTTTCTAAACTCCCATTGTTTATTTCTTTTATTTGGTTCAATACTTTGTCCGCTCTTTCGGGGTAAGTTTTGCGTAGCCAATCTTCAAAAATTTCAGCAATTTCTCCGTTTAATCTAACTGTAGTATAGCCAACAGATAAAGCTCCTGATGCTGCTACTTTTTTAACAATATTAGGAATTTCATGACTGTTTAATCCGGGAATTATAGGAGCTACCATCACATTTACAGGAATATTATTGGCGGATAACAATTCTAATGTTTCTAGTTTCTTTTGTACAGAAGCTGTTCTTGGCTCTAATAAGCTTCTTAATTTATTATCGAATGAAGTAATGCTTAAGCTTACATGTACTAAATTTAATTTTGCTAAAGGAATCAACAAATCAATATCTCTTTGTATTAAGGCATTTTTAGTAATGATGCTTACCGGATGTTTGTATTTTAAACACACCTTTAATAGTTCTCTTGTAATTTTTAGTTTTCTCTCAATAGGTTGGTAGCAATCGGTATTTCCGGAAAGCATAATAGGACTAACTTTCCAGTTTCTTGAATTAAACTGTTTTTCTAACAGTTTGGGAGCATCAGGTTTATAAATAATTTTACGTTCAAAATCCAATCCTGCTCCGTACCCCCAATATTGGTGACTTTCTCTCGCGTAACAATAAACACAGCCATGTTCGCAACCTTGGTAGGGGTTCATAGAGTAAACAAACGGTACAGTAGGGCTATACACCTTGTTGACTATCTTTTTAGGAAATTCGGCAATGTATTCTGTTTTAGTATCTTCCAAAAAAGGCACATCAATACCTTCTATATGTTCATTTACGTAAGCGGTTTTAGCAAATTTGTTGTTTACCTGTATTTGACTTCCTCTGCCTTTCATAGTTTTAAATTATTTTTACAAATATAACTATAATATGTAGATTATTTGACTTATATTTGTAGTTATGATGAAAGTTTCAAAAAATATCAAGCATTTACGAATGTTAAAAGGCTTAACTCAAGAGCAGTTTGCTCAGGCAATAGATGTTACTAAATCTAGAATTGGTTCTTATGAAGAAGGCAGATCTGTTCCGCCAATAGAAACACTTATTGTGTTGTCCGAATTTTTTAAAATCCCGATAGATGCATTGGTGAAAAATGATTTAACTATGGCAACAGAAGATACGTTTATGGATATTGGCAATCAACGAATTTTATTCCCTATAAAAGTAGATGCTAATAACAATGATGTAATAGAGGTAGTTACCAAAGAAGCTTCTGCGGGTTATTTGCAAGGCTATACCGATACCGAATACATTGCAGATTTACCCATTATGAGTTTAAACTTTTTACCAACAGGCAAACACAGGGCTTTTCCTATTAAAGGAGACTCTATGCATCCGTGGGTAAAAGATGGCGATGTAGTAGTGGGAGAATTTTTAGAAGGGCCACATCAGGTAAAAAACAATTATTGTTATATTATTCTCACCAAAAATGATGGACTAGTTTACAAGCGCGTGTTTACCGATAGAATAGAGGAGGGGTTATTAATATTATCGTCTGATAATAAAATGTACGAGCCTTATACTTTACACTTATCTGAAGTATTGGAAATTTGGCAATTCAAACTTAATTTGTGTATTGGTCAATATGAAGAAGATGAAATTAACCCTGCCAACATTCTTAATTTAATGAGAAGTGTAGGGATAGAACTCAAAGACCTCAAAAACAGGGTGCAAAGATTAGAAAAAAACTAACGCAGTTTTATTTTGAATTTCTCTTGCCAAGGGTCTTGCTATGGGGAGTTTTAATGCCCTATAGCTTTTGTTAGCGTTTTGTTGTTTTTATTTCCAAATTATTGCGTCAAATGCCAATCCATGATATAGTGTTACTTCTTTATAAATACTATTTTCAATGGATTCACATTGTTTTTGATTTTCTATTTGCTTTTCAAAATTTGTATTATGGTCTTCTCCTGATGCGAAGTTTATAATTATCAACTCTGTCTTACCAATCGTAACTTTTCTAATTGAATTCATTTTAAAATCCTGGTTAACCATTTCTCCACTGGCTTCAGAATTATCAATAACTGTTTTAGGATAACCTATTTCGTATTTGCCTCCATTGACTCCAATTACTGTTATTATTTCGTTCGTATCCTTTATTATATCAACAGTTTTACAATCTATTTTGAAATTGCAAAACTCAATCTCAGGATTTTTTGCAATAACAAAGTCTTTAATTTCTTGGGCTTTTTTTAACGCTATATCGAAATAGGGCTTTAGTTCTTTGACATAGTCTCTATCAAGGATATCAATTGTATCGATAATTTCTATTAATTCTGGTTTTATATTATTGCCAATTCTTATAAGGGAAACAACTCCTTTCCATCTATCTCTAGTTTCTATAGTTGCTCCTGCTGTGTCTGGTCCCCAATATCTATTTAATGAGGTTTCAAAAGCAATAATACTTTGTCCTTCCTGTCCAATCGGAAAGAGCCTATACTGAAAGGACCCGCCACAAGCAAATATCTCACTTGAGAAAATCAACAGTATCAATATTTGGATAATCTTTTTCATTTTTCAATAAACCCCAACATCCGTATAAAGAACACTAGTGTTCTTTATACGCATTATAATTATATCCCAAATTTAGCAATTCAATTGGACTTTTTATGGCTTTTATATTATTTTCAATTTATAGTTTTAGATTCTCCTCCGCTACCCCAAACGTCCACGCTTGGGGTTTAATTTTTCAAAAACTTTTAACGTAACAGCATCTTTGCGTCTGCCGAAAAAACAAGAATTTTCAATTCTTTGTTTTTTTACCGATTTCAGGTTTTGCGAGAGAATTAGCGAACTTTGCGTAAAACTTTGTGTCTTTGCGGTTAAATTCAAGCAACCACGCTTGGGGGTAATTTTCAATCTCCATTCAAAAAAACGGTTAATTCATGGTTAATAAATTAACCTAAGCGTCATTTCTTTTTCTCAAAATAATAGCGTATTTATTAATACATTTGTTTTTTATTTATTTTAAAAACTAAAAATTATGGAAGCAACAGCATTAAAAGATATCAGATTAAAAGACAAACACCTTGCTTTAGGGGCTAAAATGGTGCCATTTGCAGGTTTTACCATGCCTTTGCAATATACAGGATTAACCGATGAACACTTGAATGTAAGGAACAATGTTGGTGTTTTTGATGTGTCGCACATGGGAGAATTTATGGTGAGTGGAGAAGGAGCGTTGGATTTAATTCAACGAATTACCTCTAACGATGCTGCAGTGTTAACACCGGGTAAAGTACAGTATTCTTGCTTCCCTAATTATGATGGCGGTATTGTAGATGATTTGTTGGTGTATATGTTGGCAAAAGACAGGTATATGTTGGTAGTAAATGGGGCTAATATTGATAAAGATTGGGAATGGGTGCTAAAACACAATACCAACAATGTGAACATAGAAAATATTTCAGATAGAATTTCTTTATTGGCGATTCAAGGACCGAACGCACAAAAAATGTTACAACCTTTAACCAATATGAGTTTGGACATGACCTATTACACGGTGCAAGAAGGAACTTTTGCCGGAGTAGAAAATGTAATCATATCATCTACAGGATATACCGGTGCGGGAGGTTACGAAGTTTATTTTCATAACAATGATGCGGAGAAAATTTGGGATGCCATACAAGAAGCCGGAAAAGCGGTAGATATGAAAATGGCAGGATTAGCATGTAGAGATACCTTGAGATTAGAAATGGGTTTTTGTCTTTACGGAAACGATATTAATGATAATACATCGCCAATAGAGGCTGGATTGGGATGGATAACTAAGTTTACCAAAGATTTTGTAAGTGTAGATTATCTTAAAAAGCAAAAAGAAGAAGGCGTGGAGCGTAAATTAGTTGGTTTTGAGTTGATAGAAAGAGGGATTCCACGTCAGCACTACCAAATTGCAGATGAAGCAGGAAATGTCATTGGAGAGGTAACTTCTGGAACGCAATCCCCATCTTTAAACAAAGCAATAGGCATGGGCTATGTGGCAACTTCTTTTGCTAAAGTAGATACCGAAATTTACATTTTAATTAGAGATAAAAAAGTAAAAGCTAAAGTAGTGAAAATGCCATTTTACAAAGGGTAATTAGCTTCTGTTAATGAAAGCTAAAACACAAATTAGCACAAATGACACAGATTTTTTAATCTACTCTACTGATAATTTACACCAAAAACATCGAAGATGTTTTACAATTTGTGATAATCAGTGAAATTTGAATTTAAATTTGTGTCAAAACTAGCTTAAGCATATTGTGTTAATTAAACTAATAACAAATAACTAAAACATGGGAGAAATATCATCAGGAAATAAGAATAACGTAGAAGTATGCTTTTCTCCAGCATTATTTCCAAGCTATTTTGATAACAACAACTGCGTGGTAGTAGTAATAGACATATTAAGGGCTACCTCTGCTATTTGTGCTGCTTTTGAAAACGGTATTAAAGCCTTAATTCCTGTTGAAACGGTACAGGAGGCAGAGGCATATAAAAAACAAGGTTATTTGGTGGGAGCGGAAAGAAATGCTCAAGTGATGTCCGGATTCGATTTTGGAAATTCTCCA
>DATGOR010000366.1:0-8433 GCA_035305805.1 Vicingaceae bacterium
CCACAAATTCAACAGCAGTTCTTAAAATTGCTTGCTCGAAGAATTCATAATAAAGCAACAACTTCAAAAGATATCATAAATCAAAAACCAGAGTTTAGAATTCAAGCTTTTTTAGATTTCTGCAAAAAAAATAACGAAAAAGAACTTATTGATTTTACTAGGCAGGAAATTGCCAACTCCACTGGCTTAAGGGTTGAAACAGTTATTAGAACTTTAAGAAAAATGCACAAAAAACAAATTGTAGAAATAATAAACCATAAAATTTATTACTAATGAAAATTAATACGGGCTTTTGGATAAAATTTTCTTTGATAAATTTATTTTTGGTTGCTGTTTTAGGAACTTATCTGCGTTTGAAAATTGCTGTAGAGCTTCCGCTGGTTCAAAAAAATATTTTACACGCGCATTCACATTTTGCTTTTTCCGGTTGGATAGGTCATGCTTTAATGGTGTTGCTTATTTATGCGGTTAAAAGTAAACTTCTTGCGTTTTCGCAGAAAAAATATAATTTTCTTATTGCTGCTAATTTGGGTTGTGCTTATGGCATGTTAATTTCGTTTTTATGTCAAGGTTACGGCGCAATATCCATCATTTTTTCTACACTTTCAATTTTTGTTTTTTACGTGTTTGCCTATGTTTTTTATAAAGATACCAAGCATTTAAAGCAGAATTTAGCAATAAAATGGTTTCACGGAGCATTGATTTTTGGCGTACTTTCTTCTTTTGGAACGTTCTTTTTGGCTTACACTTTAGCAACTAAAAATATAAATTTTGATGCTTACCTAGCGTCTATTTATTTTTATCTGCATTTTCAATACAACGGTTGGTTTTTGTTTGCATGTATTGGGTTGTTTTTCTCTGTATTTAAGTTTAGTAACAAATTGTTAAAGCACAGTACAATTTACTTTTACACATTGTTTATATCAACCTTTGTAACTTACACATTGTCTGTTTTATGGTTAAATGTATCACAAACCATATATTGGATTACGGCTGCATTTGCTTTATTACAACTAATTGTTTGGATAAGATTACAGAATGTATTTTTAAGAAATTATAAGAATGAAATAAAGAACGATCCGTTATTTTTACAGATTGTTTTACTGCTTGTTGCTATCTGTATAACGCTAAAATTTGTTCTGCAGTTTCTATTGATTATTCCGTCATTGGCAGAAATTGTTTTTGGAATAAGATCTATTGTCATTGCATTTTTGCATTTGGTTCTTTTAGGAATTATTTCATTGTTTATACTATACTATATTTTTGCAGATAATCAAAAAATAATCACTTTGACAAAATTTACGCGGTTTGCGATCTTGTTCTTTGTGGTTGCCGTTTTTATAAACGAAATTTTCTTGGTGCTGCAAGGTTTTTATGGATTTAGAAAGCTTATTTTTCCTAATGTAAATGAATTATTATTGGCAGCCGCTTTTTTATTGTTAACATCTTCTGCTTTATTAGCGGTTTCAGTTTTATTAAAAAGAAAAGCGATCGATGGAAAATGAAAAAAGCTGTAAATATTCATCTACAGCTTTTCAGAATTATAATTAACTTTGGTATTTAACTAATGGTTTTTTCCATAATCACTGCGCTTGGAAACAAAATGTTATTTTCTAAATGAATATGCTGGTGTAGATTTTTTTCAAAATCGGCAAGCATATTAAAAGTCGTATGATAGGTTGTACAGCCATCACTTGGTGTTTGATATTCATTTGTTAGTTCGGCTATTTTTCTAAATCGATCGCCTTCGTTCTCATGTTCCTCCATCATCATTTCTATAGGGTTGTTTACCGAGCCAAAATGAGGTGTTTCTAGCGGCTGATTTGATCGTTTTGCCTTTACCATTTTTCTAATAAAAGGAAACAAAATCAGTTCTTCTTTTTTCATATGTGCTGCCAAATCTTGAGCCGATTCTGTAAAAAGCTGTTGAATTTGGAATAATTCTGCATGCTTATGTCCGTGAACTTTACAAAGTTTGTTCAGCAGTAATAAAATTACCTGCGTTTTTTCTTCAACATATCTGTGGTGTGTTTTTTCTATATAATCTGCCAATAAATCAATCTCCCATGATTTAAAATCTACAGAAACATCTTCACGTTTTTGCATAATTTTTTGTAATTCGTGTTTAATACTTTCTAAATCCATATTCTTTTTAACCGTTACTTCCGTAAGTGTTTTATAACCCTTGCAGCAAAAATCTATACCCAAGTTTGTAAACAAAGTGGCAGTTCTGTAATCTTCTGCTACAATTTCGCCGATCGTAGTATTTTCTAAAAGTTCCATATTAAATTTTTTATCAATTAGTAGTTATGTAATAGCATTTTTAAGTTTAGTTACTTATCAAAAAAACTTTTCATGTAAAATTACTTTTAATAAAAAGTATTGCTTTATGACTTCAGTCATACACATGCCATTATTTAAAGCAAGAATTTTGTTATAAATAAAAAAAGTAGAACATCATGAAAAAACTTGTATTACTATCTGCATCGATTTTACTCTTGATTTCGTGTGGAAAAAAGGAAAACGCAACCAGTGACTTTTCAAAACCCGATCAAACCGAAAATGCTGCGGCAGGAAACGATTCTTACGATCCTATAAAAGGAGAAGGTAAATACGATAAAGTTGATTTACCCGCAAAGTTAGATCATCAGCTGGCAAGTTTAGGCGAAACGGTTTCGGCAACAAAATGTACATCATGCCACAAACTTACCAATGAAAGATTAGTTGGTCCGGGTTGGAAAGGTGTTACCGAAAGACGTACCCCTGAATGGATTATGAATTTTATTACAAATCCTGATCCTATGATTGATAAAGATCCCGAATTACAAGCGCAATTAGAAGAGTGTTTGGTTCGTATGCCCAACCAATCTTTAACAGACGATGAAGCAAGACAGATTCTGGAATATATGCGAAAAAACGATGGTGTTCAATAATCAAATAAAATAAACCATGGAAAAAAATGTAAAAAAAATAGCATTGTTTGTTTTGGGCTTGGCTTTCTTTACGGGCTGTAAACCTAAAACAACATCGGATGCAATTAGTGGCGATGCTGCAAAAAAAGTATATGTGGCACCAGGTGAACACGATGAATTTTACTCATTCACATCGGGCGGATTTAGCGGACAGGTTTCTGTTTACGGAATTCCTTCAGGAAGATTATTAAAAGTTTTACCCGTTTTTTCACAAGATCCCGAAACCGGATACGGATACGGCGAAGATACAAAACCAATGCTTAACACATCGCACGGATTTGTACCTTGGGGCGATCAGCATCACTTGGCATTATCACAAACCAATGGCGAATACAATGGTAAATGGTTGTTTGCAAATGAAAATAACACACCACGTATAGCGCGATTAGATTTAACCACTTTTACAACAACCGAAATTATAGAAATACCAAACTCTGCCGGAAACCATTCCTCTCCGTTTATTACAGATAATACAGAATATGTAATAGCAGGAACACGTTTCAGCGTGCCTTTTGAAGAAGAAAATGGTGATGTACCGATTAGTTCTTATGCAGAAAATTTTAGTGGTGCCTTATCGTTCATTAAAGTTGATCCGGAATCAGGTAGAATGAATCTTGATTTTCAATTAAAAACACCGCCAGTAAATTACGATTTAAGTCATACAGGTAAAGGCCCAAGTAGTGGCTGGTTCTTCTTTTCAACGTATAACACAGAAAAAGCTCATACGTTGTTAGAAGTAAATGCATCTCAAAACGATAAAGATTTTATATTAGCCATTAACTGGAAAAAAGCTGCAGAATTAGTTAAAGCAGGTAAAGCAAGAAAAGCTAAAGCAAAATACGCACACAACGTATATGATCACGATACACATTCAGCTACTTCAACCATTTTAGATGAAGTAAATGTTTTAGATGTTTTAGATTTAGAAGGTGTAGCATATTATATACCTTGCCCAAAATCACCACACGGTTCAGATGTTGACCCTTCGGGAGAATACATCGTAGGAAGCGGAAAGTTAGCTTCTTTAATTCCGGTTTTCTCTTTTTCTAAAATGATAAAAGCTATTGAAGAGAAAAAATTTGATGGAGAGTTTGATGGAATTCCTGTGTTAAATTACGAAACAGTACTACACGGAGAAGTACAAAAACCAGGGTTAGGACCTTTACATACCGAGTTTGATGACAAAGGGAACGCCTATACATCGTTTTTTGTTTCTTCAGAAGTTGTAAAATGGAACTTGAAAACTTTAGAGGTAATTGACAGACAACCAACCTATTATTCTACAGGTCACTTAACTGTTGCTGGTGGCGATACTAAAAAACCTTACGGGAAATATCTAGTAGCATGGAACAAAATTACAAAAGATCGTTATTTGCCAACCGGACCAGAATTAACACAAAGTGCTCAATTATTTGATATTTCGGGAGAAAAAATGGAATTGCTGTTAGATTTTCCAACTATTGGCGAACCACATTATGCACAAATGATACCCGCTTCGTTAATTGTAGAAAAACAAAAACGTATTTACGATATAAATAAAAACAAGCATAAATACGCAGTTAAAAACGAAGACGAGACTCGTGTAGTACGTACCGGAAATCGCGTAGATGTTTACATGACGTTGATTAGAACACACATTACACCTGATAATATTGAAGGAGTTAAATTAGGAGACGAAGTTTATTTCCATGTAACAAATTTAGAACAAGACTGGGACTTACCACACGGTTTTGCTGTATTAGGAAACAATAATTCGGAAATACTTATTTTACCGGGCGAAACCAGAACTATAAAATGGAAACCAACAAAAGTAGGAATTATCCCAATGTATTGTACCGATTTTTGTAGTGCATTACATCAAGAAATGCAAGGTTACATTCGCGTTTCACCAGCCGGTAGTAACACGCCGTTACGTTATGGAACGGGTGATAAAGCTCCTAAAAGCAGTTAAATTAAACATTAATATAAAGTTGCCTTTTTAAGGCAACTTTATTAAAAAATAAATAAATGGCAACTTCACAGAAATCATTACAAAAAGCATCAAGAATTTTAACAGCAGTTTCAGGTATTGCCATGTTTGTTGTTTTACTTGTTCCTATTTGGCAAATTCAGTTAAGTGCACCACAATATCCCGAAGGATTATCGCTTTACATACATGCAGATAAATTAAGTGGAGATGTAAATATCATCAACGGCTTAAACCATTACATAGGAATGCGTGAGTTGCACGAACAAGATTTTATTGAGTTTGCAATATTACCTTATGTAATTGTTTTTCTTGGAATATTGGGGGTTTTGGCAGCAGTGGTTAACCGTAAATGGTTATTTTTCTGTTTTGTTATAATTTTTGTTGTTTTTGGAATTGTGGCAATTATCGATTTTTACATGTGGTTGTACGATTATGGGCATAATTTAGATCCGGCAGCACCGATAAAAGTTCCTGGAATGAGCTATCAACCACCACTAATAGGGTTTAAGCAACTGCTAAATTTTGGCGCGTATTCTATACCTGAAAAAGGAGGGTGGATCATGATTACCGCTGCATTATTATCTGTAATTGCCGTTATAAAAGAAATAAGATCTAAAAAGAAAAAAATATGAAGATTAAAGCCTTGTTATTACTCTCGTTTTTAGCTGTTTTTTTTAATTCTTGCAGCAAAGAACCCAAGCCAATAGAATTTGGTGTAGATAATTGCGATCATTGTAAAATGAATATAAGCGATAACCGATATGGTGCAGAACTTGTTACACAAAAAGGAAGAGTTTATAAATTTGACGATATGTATTGTATGAAAGTATTTATGCAAGACCAAATTGTTGCACAAAACCAAATACACTCTCTTTGGTTAATTGATTTTAACGGAACAGAAGAGTTAATTTCTGCTGATAAAAGCTTTTTGTTGTACAACCCTGAATTAAAAAGTCCTATGGGCTCTAATACAGCCGCTTTTATGACTGAAGAAGCACGAAAAAAACAATTCGACGAAAACTCTGGAACAATGTTATTATGGCAAGAATATTTAAATTCAAAATAACACTACTTTTATTTGTTTTTATAGCACAAGGTGTCGTAGCAAATACCATTGTTGCAGAACCTAATAATCCACAAAAAACAATAAAAAAAGCGTTTGAAAAAGCTAAAAACGGAGATACCGTTTTCATAAAGAAGGGTATTTACCGTGAAGGATCTATAACTTTAAATAAAGCACTTACCATTATTGGCGAAAACTATCCAGAGATTGACGGACAAAATAAGTATGAAAATTTATTGGTACAACATGATAATGTAGTAATTAAAAATGTACTTTTTTCAAATTCGGGTAGCTCAAGTTTTAAAGACATTGCTTCTTTAAAAATTAAAGATTCTAAAAATATACGCATAGAAAACTGCAAGTTTAAAAACAATTTTTTTGGCATACATACCACAAATTCTACACATGTTTCTTATATAAATAATCAGTTCAATTCTGGAAAAATTAAAGGAAAACCTTCTGCAAACGGCATTCATATTTGGAAATCAAAATTTATGACCATTGAAGGTAATATCATTCAAGGACATAGAGATGCTATTTATTTAGAATTTGTAGAAAGTTCAACAATTACAAAGAACCAAAGTATTGAGAATAAAAGATACGGACTTCATTTTATGTTTTCGCACGATAATATCTTTAAGAATAATATTTTCAAAAAAAACGAGGCTGGTGTAGCAGTGATGTACAGTAAAAATGTTGAAATGATTGAAAATATCTTTACGCAAAGTTGGGGCGGTGCTGCTTATGGAGTTTTACTAAAAGAAATTAACGACAGTAAAATTATTGGTAACGAATTTAGTGATAATACCATAGCAATTTACGGCGACGGAGCCAACAGAATTGAAATTCGTAACAACAATTTTTTAAGAAACGGTTGGGCTTTAAAAATGAATGCAAGCAGCAGCGACGCAGTAGTTACAAATAATAATTTTTTACGAAATACCTTTGATGTTGCCACTAACGGAAAGTTAAAAGTAAAATCGTTTAACGGAAATTACTGGGATAAGTACGAAGGCTACGATTTGGATAAAGACGGAATTGGCGATGTTCCTTATCATCCGTTGAGTTTGTTTACCGTATTGGTAGAAAAAAATTCCGCGGCAATGTTGCTGTACAGAAGTTTTATGATTACACTTTTAGATAAGTCTGAAAAAGTTTTACCAAGTATCACTCCAGATTATTTTAAAGACGAACAACCTTTAATGCGCTCACTAAAATTATGATCGAAATAAAAAATCTAAATAAAAAATTCGGCAAGCTGCATATCCTTAAAGACATTTCGGTTTCATGCAAAGAAGGTCAGTCTATTGCCTTAATTGGTCCAAACGGTTGCGGAAAAACAACCGTTATTAAATGTATTTTAGGAATGGTTGTGCCCGATAGTGGATCAATCGAATATAACGGAACGTCAATAATTAATGCTTATAAATACAGAAATCATATCGGATACATGCCTCAAATTGGACGCTATCCTGATAATATGACTATAGGTCAGGTTTTTGAAATGGTTAAAGAAATAAGGCAGTGCAAAGACTTAGATCTGGATTTATACAATGCCTATAAATTAAACGACTTGCTAAACAAAAAAATGAGTACACTTTCCGGTGGAACAACGCAAAAAGTAAGTGCTGCATTGGCATTTATGTTTAATCCCGATGTTCTAATTCTCGATGAGCCAACCGCAGGTTTAGACGTATTAGCGTCTGAAGTTTTAAAAGAAAAAATCATTAAAGAAAAGCAAAAAGGTAAACTAGTATTAATAACATCGCATCTTTTAAGTGAATTAGACGATTTGGTTACCCAGATTGTTTTTATGCAAGACGGCACTATTCAGTTTCATAAAACGGTGCAGCAGCTAAAAGATGATACGCAGCAAGAAAAAATTTCGAAAGCAATAGCTAATGTTTTAAAAATGCAGCAATAGTCATGAATAAAATCATTAAAATTATTTTTATCGATATTTTAAAAAGCAAAATTATAATTGCTTACACATTAATACTGGCAATTTTATCTTGGAGCTCTTTTGCAATGGAAGATAGCAGCGCCAAAGGATTGCTAACAATTTTAAATGTAATATTATTTACGGTACCATTGGTTTCTATTCTGTTTTCAACAATCTATATATACAATAGTTCCGAGTTTATTGAACTGCTTTTAAGCCAGCCGGTAAAACGCAAAAAAATATGGATAGGTTTGTTTTTAGGTTTGTCCTTAAGCCTTATTCTTGCGTTTTTACTTGGCGCAGGAATTCCTCTTTTAGTTTATTCGTTAGACAATGTAGGAATTATGATGATTTTAATGGGAATTATGATCAGCACCGTGTTTACATCATTAGCTTGTTTAAGTTCTATTCTTACACGTGATAAAGCCAAAGGAATTGGAATTAGTATAATGCTTTGGTTATATTTTGCTTTACTTTTTGATGGAAT
>DATGOR010000367.1:0-3583 GCA_035305805.1 Vicingaceae bacterium
TTTTTCCATCAATTATTTTTTTCCTACTAGCTGATAGCGTAATGTAAAATTCAAATCTACATTATACCATCCCCTGTTAAATAGTTTATTTAAAATACCAACATTCAAATCTTGATTTTGAAAATCTCTAATAGGAACCAATGAGTTTTTAGTTCTAAAGTTGATGATAAAATTATCGTTAACATGGTATTCCAATCCTAATACTCCGCCAATATCTGCACTTTTAAAAGGATAAGGATTTTGTTGAATGTTTACTTCACCAAATTGGTCTTCCATTTTTACATTTAGTAAGTAACCGTAATATCCTCCTAATTCAAAAAAGAAAGATTTGTGTCGATACCTTACTACTAATGGAATTTCCAAATAATTTAGACGTAAGTTAAAAGACCTGAAATCTCCTTTTGCAGGATCTGGAATTTTTCTGGCTCCTTTGCCAATGTAATAAATTTCAAACTGCATAGAAACATGGTCGGAAAAATCGGTATTGGTAAATGCACCAAGTATTAATCCTGGTTTTTTGTATCCGCCATAACCATCACCTTCTACCTGAGCAGCACTTACTCCTAAAATAGCTCCCGATTTAAAAGTTTGAGAAAACCCGCTAAAGCCAATAAAAACAAGTGCTATTAAAAGTAGTTTTTTCATGAATGATGAAGTTGGCGACTGCTAAAGTTACGCAAATTAATTTTTATAAACCATCAAATCTTGTCCGATGTCTCTTCTGAAATATTTCTTCTCAAACTGGATTATTTGGGCGTTTTTAAAAGATTTTTCCAATGCTTCTTCTAAAGAATTTCCAAATGAAGTAACAGCAATCACTCTTCCTCCATTGGTTACTATTTGGTTTTCTTTAATAGTTGTTCCAGCATGAAAAATGGTGCTTCCTTCAATATTTTCTAAGCCGTTTATCACTTTTCCTTTTTCGTAGGCTTCGGGATAACCACCAGATACTAGCATTACAGTAGTAGCTGTTTGTGGATTTATTTTTATTTCTTTTTCGTGGAGCGTTTGAGTAGCTACTCCTTGTAACAAATCCAACAAATCCGACTCAATTCTTGGAATTACCACTTCTGTTTCGGGGTCGCCCATTCTAACATTGTATTCAATTACAAAAGGATTACCGTTATTATTCATCAAGCCAATAAAAATAAAACCCTTGTAATCAATGTTTTCTTTCTTTAAGCCTTCAATAGTTGGCTTTACCACTTGTTCTTCTACTTTAGAGAGAAAATTTTCATCGGCAAAAGGAACCGGAGAAATTGCTCCCATACCACCAGTATTCAATCCTGTATCGCCTTCACCAATTCTCTTGTAATCTTTTGCAGCAGGTAAAATTTTATAACTGTTACCATCGGTAAGTACAAATACAGAAAGTTCTATCCCCGATAAAAATTCTTCAATCACTACTTTGGCAGAAGCTTCTCCAAATTTTTTGTTGCTCAACATTTCTGTCAATTCAGTTTTAGCATCATTTAAATTGTCTAAAATTACTACCCCTTTTCCGGCTGCTAAACCATCAGCTTTTAACACATAAGGAGGAGATAAAGTTTCTAAAAACTGCAATCCATTGTTTAACGTCTCTGCAGTAAAAGATTGGTATTGGGCGGTAGGAATCTGGTGTTTTTCCATAAACTTCTTAGAAAATTCTTTACTTCCTTCTAATTGGGCTCCATCTTTCTTGGGACCAACCAATCCAATATGCTTTAGTTCATTATCTGACAGAAAAAAATCTCCAATACCATTCACTAATGGATCTTCGGGGCCTACCACTACTAAAGAAATATTGTTCTCTAATACTACGTTTTTAATGGATTCAAAATCGTTAACGTTAACCGGCACATTCGTAGCAAAAGTTGCTGTTCCGGCATTTCCGGGAGCTACAAAAAGATTTGTAAGTAGTTTACTTTCATTAATTTTCCATGCCAACGCATGTTCCCTACCACCTGAACCTAATACCAATACATTCATTGTTTTTGCTTTTTAAAATTTCTTTTGCAAAAATACGTATTAGAACGTTAAAAAAACGATGGAATTTTCATTCAATTATTCAGCAAAACGATAACCTCTACCCTTAATGGTTTTTATAATATTTTCACCAATCTTTTCTCTAATTTTTCTGATATGCACATCTATAATTCTAGGATTGTTGCTTTCTGTGTTTTCCCATACTTTTTGGTACAATTCATCTCTGGTAAATACTCTTTTAGGCTGACTAATAAGCAAATAAAGTAGTTCAAATTGTTTTTTTTGGAGGGCTATTTGTTGATTGTCTTTTTCTATTAAGTAACTTTCTCTGTTCACTTTTATAATGTTATTTCCCACTCTTTCAGGAAGTGTTTTTGAAGTAGGTTTTTTTCTTCTGGATAAGGCTATGATTTTTTTATACAACAATTTTGCATGAATATCGGGAGAAATAAAATCATCTGCTCCTGCTTTGTAGGCTTCAATTTGAACAAACTCCAAATCATCATTAGACACGATTAGCACAACACTTGAAGGGAAATTAGTTTTTATGGCCTCACAAACTTCGATACCATCGTTTGGCAAAAGATTTAATTCAACAATGTAAACATCATATCTCTTACTTAATTCAAATCGCTGACTTTCAGTAGCGTAATAATCTACCTTTAACCGAGCTTCTTTTAAATAAAAACCCATCGATTTCAAGTTATTATCATTGCAAATAATCGCAACTGTTGGCACTATATTTTGAACAATATTCATTGTTCCAAAGATAGTTTTACACCAATCTATTTGTGGTTAAGCGAACTTTACGGACTTATTAAACCTTTTTAACCAGAATGTTAAGCAGGTAACGTTTAGTTAATATGTTATGGAATGCTATAAACTTACTTCACCACTATCTTCATCATCATTAATTGGCTGCAACAAAGGTAAGTGCACATGAAACCTTACCGCTATTAATCTTAAAACTATTACTATAATGGCTGCTATAAGCTCTTTTAAGTTGGTCATCCAATTCAAGTAATTCAATAAAAAATAAACCAAGCCTCCGGCAACAGAAGTTAAAGCATATATATCTTTCCGAAATAGTAGTGGCACTTGATTTAACAAAACATCTCTTATTACACCTCCCAAAGAACCGGTAATCATGCCCATTACTATACACACCCAGTAAGGCAATCCCGCATCCATGGCTTTACTAATTCCCACTACTGTAAACAAGCCTAAACCTATGGCATCAAATAAAAAAAGTGTGCTGCCCCACTTAAAAATTCTAGCTTTAAAAATAATGCTTACCAACAATGCTACTCCGGTAGTGATGAAGTATTTTGCATCTAAAATCCAAAATGGAGTTACATCTAACAATAAATCGCGAGTGGTACCTCCACCAATAGCAGTAACTAACCCGATAATGTAAGCCCCAAACCAATCTATTTGCTTACCGGAAGCCAATCTAATGCCGCTGATTGCAAAAGCAAACGTACCTATCAAATCTATTAATGTGATGAAATTGATGGACATAGTTGAATTAAATTATCAATGAATTTTAACAAGGTATAAAAATACTGAAAAGCTAAGCATCTATACCTCAGCTTGACATTTTAATTGTATTTATTTA
>DATGOR010000368.1:0-6530 GCA_035305805.1 Vicingaceae bacterium
CCTTTCTTTTGAATAAACTTATGGATAGCACTTTCTTCGGATGTAGCCTCTAGCAATTCAATTTTGTTTTCACCGGTTTTAAAAAAGGTAGTTGTTACATTTTCACTTTCAACGGTTTCTGTTTTGTAAGGAGGTTGATTAAAAAGTTGTGTATAAATTTCAGTTGCTTTTTTTATGTCTTTTACGGCAATTCCTATGTGTTCAATTTTATTCATCATCATCTAATTCAAAAAAAAATCCTCACTAAAATTAGGGAGGATTTTTTAATATTAATAATTATTTATGTTATTTCTTCACAAAAGTCTCACTCTTGTTATCGTAGTTTAAATAATAAATTCCTTTTTTAAGATTGGTTACATCTAATGAGTTACCATAACCTTTCTTAACGATGTTAGCATAACTATCATATACTTCAAACAACGTTTCTTCGCTAAAAGTAATAATATCTTTTACTTTTATTGGGCTAAAAGTAACCTCAGGCTTAGTAGAAACATAGCGTGCAGCTTGAGAGTATCTTGGTTTACCGGAATAATCAATTTGTTTTACTCTAAATTTATTTTCACCTGAATGAGGCTCAATTTTAAATTCATACTTATTTTCTGATGAAGTACCAACTCCATCAACCTCACCTACTTTAATCCATTTGTTCCATCTGAATTGTTCAATGATGAATGTTAATTTTCCTGTTTCATTTGAAGTAGTCCATTCAAAATTTCCTTCTTTAGAAATGTTCATGTTCACAATTTCAAATGTACTTTTTGGCTTAAGCACTTCCGGATTAAGTACTTTTGGTTTACAGTCATCTTTGTGTTTGATTTTAACAATCACAGGATCACCTACTTTTAACTGAAAAGCAGTAAAATCAATTTCGAATGCACTTGAGTTTACCTCATCGGTAGTAACATCTCCATTAATAGTAACTTCAAAGGTACAAAAACCAACTCCCGAACCGGCAAATGGATTTTGCACATATAAATTTTTACCTTGATAATGTCCTTCAAGAACAATTACCCCGGCATAACTACTAACTGCAGTAAAAAAGGCAAGGATGAATGTAAATATATTTCTTTTCATTTTCAATGTATTATTCTTTATAGCTATATAAAATAATTAAAACGCAATATTAAGTCCTAATTTGTGATTTTCAAAATATTTTTTTCCAATTATAGTAATTATAACAAATTAACCAACCAATGTTATAAGTATAACTACTTAATTGCGAAACAAAAATAACACATTTATAATTAAAACATGCCTTATTTTTAAAAATATTTCGATGGAAATTACAAACAGACGGTTGGCCTCATGTTAAAAAAGAAATATTTTTAAGTTTGATTACACATATAAACCCACTTCATTCTGTAATTTTGCCGACTATGAGCAAAAAAGCAATAATACTAATTAATTTAGGCACGCCCGACAGCTATTCGACTGCTGACGTAAGGAAATATCTTAGAGAGTTTTTAATGGATAAATACGTTATTGATTTACCCTATATTACCCGTTGGTTTTTAGTGAATATAATTATAGCGACATTTCGAGCTCCAAAATCTGCAAAAGTTTATAAAGAGCTATGGACAAAAGAAGGCTCTCCACTATTGGTTTATGGAAATAAAGTACGTGAATTGTTGCAAAAGGAGGTGGGTAATGAGATTGCCGTCTATTTAGCAATGCGTTACCAAAACCCCTCCATAAAAAGTGTTCTTACACAGCTTAAAAAAGATGGTATAACAGAAATTGTGGCAATTCCACTTTACCCGCAATACGCATCTTCTTCTACCAAATCGAGCATAGAGAAAGTAAAAGAAGTGTTGAAAAAGATGAATTATCAACCCAAGGTAACTTTTATAGAGAATTTCTTGAGCAACGAAAAATTCATTGAAACATTTGCAGAAAACGGCAACAAACATTGGCAAACAGGAAACTATCAAAAGGTGTTGTTTAGCTACCACGGTATTCCTGAACGACATATTTTAAAAGATTCAGAAAAAGGTTATTGCCAACTGAACGATAAATGTTGTGCTAAATACAATAAAAACAATCGTTTGTGTTACAGAGCTCAATGTTACGAAACCACTCGTTTAATTGCTGCCAAAATGGGGTTAAAAGAACATGAATACGAAACAGTTTTTCAATCGAGGTTAGAAACACGTGCCAGAGACCCCTGGTTGAAACCTTATGCTGATTTAGTAATAGCAGATTTGCCCCAAGCGGGTATGAAAAATGTGCTTTGTTTTTCTCCTTCTTTTATTGCTGATTGCTTAGAAACAACCATAGAAGTTGGTGAAGAGTTTAAAGAAATTTTCCATGAAAATGGTGGAGAAAAATGGCAATTGGTTGAAAGCTTAAATGATAACCCAAAATGGATAGCAGCTCTTAAAGAAATTACTTTAGCCAAGTTTTAAAACTGCATTTTCATTAGGTAGTCCGTAGTTTCATCATCAGAATTGTATTTTGGAATTTCTTGAGTGTTAAAAGTAGTGTATTTATTAAACTCCTCTTCCGATAGAGGATAATCATTTGATTGATTAATTACTTTTCCATAAATTATGAAAAATAGAATGCCCAAAGAAGCTGCCAATACAGCAGTTCTTTTTACATTAAATGGATTAATTTGAAAGTTTAGAAAAATTCTCTGCTCAGGCTTATTTTTTTCTTTAAAATAATCTTGTAATTCTTTTTTATTTTTAGAAGACAAACTCAACCTGTCTTTTTCTTTAATACCATTTAATTTTATAGCTATCAAATATTTATGAATTTCATCATATTCTAAAGAAGTATATAATTGAAGCACTTTTTCTTTTTCTTTAAGATTTAATTCAGAAAATGATTTTTCAGATATAAGTTTTTCTATTGTTTCATCGTACAAATTTTCCATAATTCAAACTTTTGCATTTAAGAATTGAAGTGATTTAGAGAGCTTTTTGGTGGTATAAAACAATCTTGATTTTACTGTTCCTATTGATGTTTCTGTAATTTCTGCTATTTCATTAAGTGATAATTCATGAAAATACCTGAGCTCAAAAGTAATTTTATGTGTTTCATCCAATTTGTTTAATGCTTGTTTTAAAGATTCATTAAATAAGTTTAGATCCATTTCACAGAAAAATGGGACTTTATCTACTTCTTGATTATTGAGTATAAAATTATGATTTATTGATTTTAAACTTTCATTTCTAAATTCATTTTTACACATATTATAAGCAACGCTATACACCCAAGATGAAAATTTTTTTGTAGCATCAAACTTCCAAGGGTTTTCTATGATTTTAATAAAAATATCTTGTAAAAAATCTTGTGCTTTTTCTTCATCGTTTAGTTTCTGAAAGAAAAAATACAACAGTTTTTTTGCATACCTGTTATGTAATTCATTAAATGCTTTCTCTTTACCCTTGCTTATATACAGCATTAGCTCCTCATCGGAGCTTTTGCTGTAGTTTTTGAAAGAGAGAAAAGTCATGTTTTATAAATCCTAATTCTCAAAGCTATTATTTTCTGGTGCTGAAGGCAATGTCTTTCCTGTTGATTTTAATGATTTTGAAACCACCTCAAAGCTTAAATCGTCCATCCATGCCATCCCTTCCCCACTTAATAAAACGCCATAATTAATAGATTTACTATCTTTTGGGACATCAAGTATTATCTCATATTTTGTCCATGCTGTAGTTTTCTTAATTTTTCTATCATTCATATTATCAAAACTCAAAGAATGAGATTTATGACCATCCACTCTCATCCACATTCCCACCCATCCTTTTACATCTTGGGTTTTAATATATCCTGTTAGTTTTACTTTTGTATCTAAATACTTTTCGGCTGAAAAAGATTGCATTATTGTTCCAAACTTATTATTAATTTTAGGTTTTATGGATTTTATGTATGCTACTTTTCCGTTTCGTTGTTCATCATCTACAATCCCTATTTCATAAGAACTCGGTTCACTTCCGGCTAAAAACCAACCTTTAACCTCTCCTAACTCTATGGTGGTGAATGAAAAACCAATTAACGATAAAACTAAAATGAATGTGATTTTTTTTGTCTTCATAATTTTTTTGATTTAAGATTTATACCCATAGATACACCTCAGTTCTAAAAAGGTTCATTTAAAACTATTATTTTTTCATACCACCTATTCTCTCCTCCAAAAACTTACTCAAATCAAATTGATGTTGGATTTGAATTCCTGAATAGTTATAGGCTGTTTTTATAGCTTTTTCTAGGTCAAATTCTTGTTGATGTTGTGTAAAAAAATGTTGCTTTTCAAAGTGGTATGTTGCTAAATATTCTTGTTCTGTTTGTCCGGGAGTGGGCACTAAAACTGCTTTTTTGCCCCAAACAGCTAAATCCATTATGGTAGAATAACCTGCCCTGGAAACTACCAAATTGCTTTGACTTATCTTTTCTAAAAACACTGCTGTCGGCAAGTGGTTATGCACTTCTATATTTTCTGATTGCAAATAAGTTGGAATTTTAGTTTCTGATGGCAACCCCCTCACCAAAACTAAGTTCAATGTTATTTTTTCAGCTTGTTTGGCAATTAAACTCTCAAAAACCGTTCGTTGTGGCTCTGGCCCCGAAATAATTACCATCACATCATATTTTTGTGCTGTAACTAATTTTTCTGAATCTGCAAACCTAGAAAGTGATCCCATAAAAAAATGCTTGATGGCAGGCAAAGGTTTTTCATGAACTAAATTTCCACTTAAATTCATGGAACCTTTAACATCAGGAACCCAGCATTCATCAAATTTTTTGATAAAATGGTGATTGATTTTATTGAGCCACTTTTTTCCAAAAGGAGCTTGTATAAACAATTGATGTGTTATAAATACCGAAGGCACTTTTTCCGACCAGCAACCATACCTGTTATCAGAAATTACCAAATCTATTTGATATTCATCAATCATTTTTTGCAACATTTGATGCTCTTTTTTAATACTTTTTAAAAACCCCGGTATTTGCGACAGCATTTTAATATGCATACTACCAATTGAATAGCGAATGGGATAGCCCAACATCTTCACAGATTTCAATTGAGGAAATGTAGTTTTTAATAACTCAAGAGGAGCATTGTCGGCAGCAATAATTATTTCATGTCCTAACCCTATTAATGCGTTAATAATAGGAACACATCTAGTAGCGTGTCCTAAGCCCCAATCTAACGGGCAGATTAGTATTTTTTTTATACCACTCAAACTATTCGCTCGCAATTACTTTAAAATCAATCATTCCATTTTCATTAATAAAATATTCATAAATAGACTTACCATATACATGTCCATCATCATATTCAGCAATAAGCCATTTTTCACCTAAAAGTTGTATGTTACCAAACCTCATTGTGCCCCCAAGTACAGCCTTTAAAGGAATTAATTCAGGCTTTGAAACTAATGACTCTACAATGAATTTTTCTGGATTTTCAATCCCCATATTTAGAAACTTTTCTCCATTATACTTTGGGTTAAACCAATAATTATCATTTCCACTATTATTAATTATTTCCTTTTGCAAAGAATCAACTATAAGTTTTAACTTTTTTTCTTTATTATTTTGCTCTTTTTTGTTTTCTGTTGGTGAACAATTAATTAAAAAAAGTGTTGAAATGAATAATATTAGGTTTTTCATGATTTTTAGAAGTTTACTTTTTATTTTCCAATTTAACGAAAGCCACTAAATCACCTTTATCGCAAGAAGAAAAGCCAAGTGCTTCGTAAAAACCCCTGGTTTCTTCATTATCATCAGTTAGCAATACTTTTTGACGAACATTTTTATATTTCTCCAATGCTTTTTGCAACAACAAACTCCCAATTTTTCTTCTTTTGTGAGATTTCATTACCAAAATATCCTGAATATAAACAATGGTCAATCCATCGCCCACCAAGCGGATTAAACCAACTAATTGCTCATTTTCCCATGCCGTTAATACATAAAGCGAATTACTTACCGCTTGTTGTAATAAGTCTGGGCTATTGGTATAAGCCAACCAATTTGCATCGTTATAGAGACTTAATAAATCTGCCTGACTTAACATTTTTTCTTCAGAAAACTTGAGATTGTTCATTGATAGGTTGGATTTACTTTTTCTAAACAAATATAATTTAATTGATTGTAATCGTACTTATAAAACAAGCAAAATATTGAAGTTGTTTAAAGTCCATGTATAATAATGAAAATGAATTATTTTTTTACAATACAAGGCATTTTTAAGAAGCATAGCCATAGCTATGGTTAGAGAAAATAACGATATAGTGTGAAAAAAGAAACATTTTTTAATTTATAGAGAGGACTTTAAACAACTTCATTATCTTTGTTAAAATTTTAAACTATTTTCTATGCTTAAAAAAATTGGTCTTTTAGTATTAGCAATAATTGTTATTATGCAATTTTTTAGAATTGATAAAACCAATCCTGAAGTTATTGCCGAAAATGATTTTTTATATGCTGTTGCAGCTCCTGATGATGTTGCTCAAATCATAAAAACCTCTTGTTATGATTGTCATTCCAATACTACCAAATATCCTTGGTACAGC
>DATGOR010000369.1:0-5232 GCA_035305805.1 Vicingaceae bacterium
TGATTTAAAATATTTTGAGCCAACTCCATTGCTTTTTCAGCATTTTCGTCAATTAAAGGAAGTAATGTTTCTGCCAAACAAGCCAAATTCCAGTGGGCAATACTTGGTTGTTGTCCAAATGCGTATCTGCCGTTGGTGTCAATAGAACTAAAGACAGTATCCGGATGGTAAGCATTCATAAAAGCCCAAGGGCCATAATCAAAAGTTTCTCCGGCAATAGAAGTATTATCTGTATTCATCACTCCGTGTATAAATCCCACCCTTATCCACTGAATAATAAGTGTAAGTTGTTTATCCATTAATTTTTCTAAAAAAGAAAGAGCAGGGTTAGCTGTTGCTGCTAATTCAGGATAATGTCGGAGAATGGAATAATTTAAAAGTTCTTGAGTAGCATTTTTACCATGGAAATAATGAGCATATTCAAAAGTTCCTACACGAATGTGGCTAGACATTAATCGGGTTAGCACAGCCCCTTGGTGTGGTATTTCTCTATAAACTTTTTCACCTGTACTTACTACCGCCAAGCTCCTGGAAGTAGGAATACCTAAATGAAACATGGCTTCACTCATCAAATATTCTCTTAACATGGAGCGTAAGGTTGCTTTTCCATCACCTCTACGAGAAAAAGGTGTTTGTCCGGCTCCTTTTAATTGAATGTCAATCAATTTTTGATTTGGAGTAACTTGTTCTCCCAATAAAATTGCTCTACCATCTCCTAGCATGGTAAAATGCCCAAATTGATGTCCGGCATAGGCTTGTGAAATAGGGGTGGAATTATTAATACGTTCGTTTCCGGCAAGCTGATTAGTTAAAAGCGTTTTGTTTGCTGCATCAATAGTTAATCCTATACTTTTGGCTAAATCATAGTTAAAGTAAATTAATTTGGCACCGGGAACTGGTGCAGGAATTTGATGTTGATAAAAAATTTCAGGTAATTGAGTGTAAGAGGAGTCTAATTTCCAGCCGATATCTTTTTGGGATAATTTTTCCATAAAAGTAGGTAGTTATGCAGCATTTATCATTTTTAAATAATGCTTTAATTGCAGGATAAGTTGGTCAATTGATTGATTATCTTTTAATGAGATGGTTAAATCACAAACTTCATCTCTATAATTTCCGGTAGCACCCACTTTAAAACGTGCCTTTGAAAGCGAAGCAATGTATTCTAAAGGAAAACTATCGGATAATGTTAGGTCGATTAGAATTTGAAACGGACTATTTAAAAAGCTTTCAACCTCGTTGTTGTTGGGAATAAATAATTTAGAAAGGTGGTTGTTGTCGAAATAGCGAAAATGAAGGTGAGGTGTCATCATTTCAGTACCTTTTTTTGAATTAATATAACCTAAGGTGCTCACTTTTTTACGTTCTTCAATCAGGTAATTGGCTAATTTTTTTACTGATTCGTATTCCATACGGTTGGTTGCATCGTAAAGAATTCCTATTTCTGTTGCTTTATCCAAGCCAATAGCCCTTACTTTTCGGTGAGTATTTTTTAGTTTCTTTTTCAACAGAAACCTAGCTATTTTTAGTCGGAATGATGACAACATAAGTGTTTATTTTTTTCCTCTGACGTGCTTTTCAACTTCATCCCACATTTGGGAAGGAACAGCATCGAAGCTACTGAATTCGCCTGCGTTATATATCCACTCGCCACCATCAATGGTAATCACTTCTCCGTTTATATAAGCTGAAAAATCCGACATCAGATATGCTGCCAAATTAGCCAATTCTTGATGTTCACCAAATCGTTTTAATGGAATTCTTTTTAACGGATCGATGTTTTTTGCAACGGCCTCAGGAAATAATCTACTAAAAGCTCCTTGTGTGGGGAATGGTCCGGGAGCTATAGCATTGCTTCTAATGCCGTATTTTGCCCATTCTGCTGCCAACGAGCGTGTAAGTGCTAAAACTCCTGCTTTTGCACAAGCCGAAGGAACTACGTATCCCGAACCTGTCCAACTATAGGTGGTTACTATGTTCATGATGGTTCCCTTAATTTGATTTTTTATCCAATATTTCCCCAAAGCTAAAGTACAATTATAACTTCCTTTCAACACAATGTCTGTAATTACATCAAATGCTTTGTGAGAAAGTCGTTCTGTAGGACTAACAAAATTTCCGGCAGCATTATTTACCAAGCCATTTATTTCTCCAAAAGTGTTGATTCCTTGTTCTATAACATTTTCAATTTGTGAGTAATCTCTAACATCACAAACGTAGCCAACAATGTTAGTTTTTTTTGTTTCGGATATTAACTCATCAACAGCACTATTAATTACTTCTTCTTTTCTTGAAGCTATAATAACATTTGCTCCTAATGATAAAAAGTAGGTAGCCATGCTTTTGCCTAAACCGGTTCCACCACCTGTTACAAAAATGGTTTTTCCTTTCAATTCTTCGTTTTTAAACATTTTATCGGTGTAATTCATAAGTGGTTCGTTTAATTATCTTAAGCCAAGGCTTTTTCTATTTGATTAATAATATTTTCAGCTTTGTTATATACTTCTTGTTCTGAAACAGGTACAGGAGCAAATCTAGCCATGTCGCACAAATCCAAAGTTTCCATTAAAGCAGCAACAATGTTTTCGTCTAATTGCTTACTCACTAAAGCATTTTTTATATTTTCTTGATTTAAATCGGCAACAGCAATATTTAGTTTGTCGCCCACGTAACCAAACAGTGCTTTAGAAACAGCTTCGTAAAATTCATTTTTATTGTTGGCAGCTAAGTGTTTTTTAGCTGAAGAAAGTAGTTTGGTAGCTAATTTCCCTGCTTTTCGGCTTTTTACTTTGGCTAAATCGCTATTGGCAATTTTAAGCTGTCTCTTTAAAATATAAGCTGCAATAATCAATAATAATGAAAATATGATAGCCGTATAAAATTTCCACGTTCCATACCAACCGGTAGTGTTTTCTATAAACAAAGGGGGGATTGTGTGGATGTATCTAATATCTTCATTTAGTAGTTGAATATCTTCTTTTCCGGAAGTATAAGTGAGGTTTTTACTATCGCCATCTCCTTTTAAAATAGTTAATTGAAAAGGATCGGAACTGATAGTTTCGTATTTTTTTGAAGCAGGGTTGAAATAAGTAAATGTAATGGGGGCTAAATTGTATTTTCCGGGAAAACGTGGAATAATTAAGTAATCAAATTCTTTACTACCACTCACACCGTTAGCCGCTGTTTTAGAGTTGTCGGTGATTTTTGGGTCATAAATTTCAAACTCTTGCGGGAAATTTACTGTAGGATTATTAATAAGAGGTAAATTTCCGTTTCCGCTAATAAGAATTTTTATGTTAATGGCTTCGTTGGCTTTTACTTCAGAAGCAGTTGCTTCTGCTTTCATGGTAAGTTGACCTACGGCATTATCAAAAGATTCGGGTTTAGGTTCCGGATGGGGAAGTACTTTAATTTTGATAGGTTTGCTTTTGGCAATCACTTCTTCTTCCACCACTTTTCCGAAAAATTGGTCAAAAATACTTTGTCCACCACTTACTCTCTTTTGAGTGATAAAACGCATTTCAAGAGGGTCAATTTCTAAATCTCCCGAACGTTGAGGGAAAAGAACTATTTTTCTTATAGTTGCTACATTCCATCGTTGGTTATTAATAACTTCCTCGCGCCATTGTGCTTGTCCTAAATTAACTTCTTGACTCCAAAAACCATTCAAATCGGCATTTTTAACCATCTCGTTGGCTGCAATACCAATTTTGGTATATAG
Organism: Vicingaceae bacterium; assembly: GCA_035305805.1. Lineage (GTDB taxonomy): Bacteria > Bacteroidota > Bacteroidia > Flavobacteriales_E > Vicingaceae > BRH-c54. The sequence continues at coordinate 3,722 of DATGOR010000369.1, forward strand.
TTGATAAGTGGCAACTAAGTGTTCTCCTTGATAAACAGTTGTTTTATTAACACTAGCTTTTATGAATAAATCACCTGAAGTTTTTGTGGTAGTGCTATTGTTTGGTGTGTTATTTTGCTGAACAGCAGCACCTTTTGTAACAGTAATTTCAATGGAATTAGATTCGTATTCTTCTCCATCAATAGTAACGATGGCAGGACTAATAGTAAAAGTTCCCTCTTTTACTGCCATTAAAATAAAACTATAAGAAAGGGTGGTGCTAGTTTTTCCATTTACCCAGCTCATGCTGGTTGATTGATTGGGTCCGGACAATACTCTAAAGTTCTTATTTAAGTCAGGTGCTTTAAAGTTGTCTATTCCCGAATTAATTTTAAATTCAATTTTAAAACGATCACCTGTTGCCACTTGGCTATGGCTAGATGTTGCTGTAAAACTAACGTTTTGGGCAAAACTCCATTTACCTAAGCTGATAAAAGCAAGTAGTAAAAGAAAATATGTTATTGTTTGTTTCATTTATCCCAAATTTTTAAATGGTAATTATCATCTACCAATCTTTTTCAATTTTCACTTTTTCGCCTTTTTGTTTTTCTTTCTTTATTTTAGCTTGAACTTCTTTTTCTTTTTGGTTAAGAGCATCTAACATGCGTTGAGCTTCTTCTTTAGATAATTGATTTGGGCGTTGTTGCTGTTGTTTTTGCTCTTCGTTTTTCTTTTCTTGATTTTTATTTTGCTCGTTTTGTTTATTCTCTTGTTCGTTTTGTTGGTCTTTGTTTTCTTTTTGTTCTTGATTTTCTTTATTTTCCTCTTTTTCCTCGTTTTTATCTTTATTTTGTTGGCTTTGTTGTTCTTTAAGTTTTTTTTGTGCGTAGGCTAGATTATAGCGAGTTTCTTCGTCTTTCGGATTTAATCGTAAAGCATTTTTATAGGCTTCCACGCTTTCAGCAAATTGTTGAGCTTCTAAAAGCGAATTTCCCAAATTATGGTAAGCACTCGATTTTAATGCATTGTCTTTGGTTGTTTCTGCTACTTTTTTGAAAGTTTCGGCTGCTTCGGCAAATTTTTGTTCTTTGTACAATGCATCGCCCAAGTTAAAAGTCGCTTTTTCTGAAGCAGGATTAATTTCTAATGCCTTTTGATAATTTTCGTTAGCTTCAGTATATTTTTCTTCTTGGTAAAGTTTGTTTCCTTTACGGATGTGTTTTTTTTCCTCTTGAGCAAAGAGGTTGGTAAAAAGTAAAAGAGTTGATATGGTTAATATTAGTTTCATTTACTCAAATAGTTTTATTTTTGTTAGTCTGTCACTTTTTCTTTTCGATATTACAAACTCGATAATAATTAATACCAAAGCAGCTATTAAAAAGAGTTGAAACCTGTCATCGTAATTTTTATACACTTTACTTCCAAATTCTTTTTTCTCCATTTTGTTGATTTCTTCCATAATAATGGAAAGACCGGCATTGGCATTGGTAGCTCTTACGTATGTTCCATTTCCTTCAGCAGCAATCTCTTGC
>DATGOR010000370.1:0-3907 GCA_035305805.1 Vicingaceae bacterium
GGAATTCCTAATAATTTGGCTTTTTGGCGTGCTAAGATTTTTACTTCTAATCCATCGCATACTTCTATGCAGGCATCTAGCTTTTTATCTTTAGTAAAAAAATCGTTTAGGTTGCTTTCCTTTAAACCTTCATGATAACACGTTACTTTTAAGTAGGGATCAATTTCAGCAATTTCTCTAGCTGCCACTACTGTTTTTTTAGTGTTAAAATGATGTACGCCTGTTTGTATTCTGTTTAAATTAGATAACTCAATAACATCAAAATCTGCTAAAACGATTTCTCCACAAATACGCTCCATAGCCATAGTAAGTGCTATGGCTTTACCAACAGATAGTCCAATAATGCCAATTTTTTTAGTGGCTAAAATTTCTTCTTCTTCGGGAGTAATTTTATATTGATTTCTGTTAGTTCTAACTTCAACAAATTCTTTTTCATCTAATAGATGAACTAAGGTGTTTCGCCAAGGATAATATACCCACACGCCATATTGATCATAAGTTATATTTCCTACGTGTTTATTTACTAATGAATGTAATTCTGCTGATGTTAGTTGTTTATCAGGATGTTTCAGTTTTAATAATTCTTTGAGTTGGCTTTCAATTTCATCAATAATCACTAATTGAGGATTACTTTCGATGAGTTGAGTTAACTGCTGTTCTTCATTTTTATCCGAAATTCGGTAGAACTTTGGCTCAAATTCCATTTGATTTTTTTCTGTGCAAACATATTCGGCATACCTCTCTTTAAGCAACTTATCCATATTAGTTAGTAATGTTATTGGTTCTTATAAAACAATGCACTATATTACATAATATTTAGAAGTGTTTGCTAAGTATATATACGTATTTGAAAATACGTATTTTCAGTTATTGAAGTTGTTTAAAGTCCATGTATAATAATGAAAATGAATTATTTTTTTACAATACGAGGCATTTTTGAGAAGCATAGCCTTAGCTATGGTTGGAGAAAATAACGATGCAGTGTGAAAAAAGAAACATTTTTTAGTTTATAGTTGGGACTTTAAACAACTTCATTGTTAAGCTAGCCAATTTTTAATTAATTTTACTAAAACTTTTAATTATGGCAGAGAACAAACCAAAAGTAGAAAAACCGGTTATTTTTTATCTAGATGATGAAATTGAAAATCTTAAATCTTTTAAAGCTGCTTTCCGAAGAGATTTTGAAGTACTTATCTCCTCCAGCCCTGAAGAGGCTTTGGATATAATTACTAAAAACAATGAAAAAATTAGCGTTGTTCTATCTGACCAACGCATGCCGGTAATGACAGGGATTGAGTTTTTTGAAAAACTTAAAAACCTATACCCTGACATGATTCGTGTTTTAGTAACAGGTTATAGTGATATAAATGTGGTGGTTGATGCTATTAACAAAACTCAAGTGTATAAATACGTTAATAAACCGTGGGATTTAGATTATATGAGAACTGTTATTAACCAAGCTCATGAAATTTTCACCCTAAGAAAACAAAACAAGAAATTAACTAACGACCTAATTATGGTTAACTCTCAATTAGAGTTTATGTTTCGTCAAAAATTATTGGCTTTTGATGAAAAGTACGGTAAAAAAGATGATGACAGTAAAAATTAACGTTCTCCTTCCCTCTTTATTCTAGCATTATTTCAACTACTTTTTTGTTGGGAATAGTATTGGTTAAGAATGTGATGTAACATTTTTTACTGATGTCTGTTATTGGCTTAACTTTTTTTAAATGAAGGTAAGTTATTTCAAAGGTAGGTATTTCTGTTGAGGGGAAATCCATCAAAAATTCTTCGCAATTGCATTTCGCCTCAAAAATTCTAAGTGGAGCCTCTCCATTATTTATAATTTTTACAGCAAATTCTGTTTGTGAAGTATCAAATGTAATTACACTATCTTTGAATGTAAGTAGGGGTAGTTTCTCTAATTCAGAACCATCCATAGCCACTTGAGCAGTATCTTCTTGTGATATGGCTATGATTTCAATCTTTCTTTCCAAAGCAGCTCCGGGACTATATACTGAGTTTCTTTTATCTTCTAAATCATCACTAATTTCATTGGCTTGATACTCTCCAAATGGTACTTTTATAAAAGAAAGTGTTGCACCATTTTCAGCAGTTCCGTTAATGTAAGGTGCTAAAACGCCATCATCATATTGGTTTAAATAATTAACCAAACTGGCAATTCTCCTAAGTGTAAGATTTACGTTGTAATCTGTTTTAGATAGCGGACTAGCATACCCTTTTATAGTGAGGGTGATAGATTTTCCATCTTCTAATTCTTTTAATAACAACGGAGTAAACATCCTTAAATCGTTTATTCCTTTATCAATATAATTGGTAAAAAGTTCATCAATCTCTACTTCTGCATTGGTTTTTTCTTCGTTTTTTAAATCTGCACTATACTCTCTACGATATTTGTTGTATAAATGTGTGTAATCCTTATAGGTTTGCTCGTAAGTTTGTGTGGTGGTAGTGTCTCGTGTTCTTGGATCCGGATAATCATTATGAAAATACAGCCTGACCGGTAAGTATCTATTCAATTCTTCTAAAGTCGTGTAAACAGGTTTGATGGTATCAGGAATTTCGTAAAAATAGATATCGTTGCAACAGGTTTCTCCTTTTTTAGCCAAAGAACCTTTTCTGTTGGAAGTTAATAAAACCATGTTGCTTTTTTCGTAATAATAAAAATCGTTTACACTTGTATTGATGGGAAAACCCAAGTTTTCAGGAATTTGAAAACTGATTAAATCGGTTTTACTTTTAAAAATGTCAAACCCTCCCAAACCGTAATGCCAATTAGAACTAAAATATAAAGAACTATCTTTATGATTGTAAAAAGGCGTTATTTCATCTTCGATACTATTAATGTTTATGCCCGGATTTACAGGAGAAGAAAACTCGCTGCCATTTTTTTGTGCATACCAAATGTCCATCATTCCAAAACCACCTGGTCGGTTAGATGAGAAAAACAATACCTCTTTATTGTTAATTTTTGTAACAAAAGGTTGGGATGATGTATATCCTTCCATGTTTACATTTTTAACTTCGTAAACAGGTGGTTTCCATTCGCCATCCTCGATAGCTACTGCATAAATTTTACATCTTAAATTTCTATCACACTGATTAAAATAAAAGGTTTTTTCATCAGGGCTTAAACATCCATTGGCAATATGATAATTGGGAATATTAATACTTTCAGGGAGTTTTTCTCCTTGATTCCAATCGCTATTATTTTTAGAAGAGGTAAATAATCGTGTTAGATAAAGCGAAGTGTCTGTAATTTGATTGTCTTCTTTCATTTTTTCATCTCGCAAAGAAGTATAAATGATTAGACTATCATTCATAAAATTGGCTCCCAACTCACTGTTGTAGGTATTTATTCCTGTTCCGATATTTTTCACATCCACCAACAGCGTGTCTTTCATTATTTCAATGGCTTTTTCGCAAGATTCAATTTCTTGCATTATTTTTTGGTAATAAAAGCCTTTTCTATCGTTGGTAAAATGTCTTTTTATTCTTTTAAATGATTTTTTAGCTTCTAAATAATTACCGTTGTATTTCAACATCATGGAGTACCAAAATGGGGCTAATGGATAAACTCTTCCTCTATCGTCTTTATAAACAGAAAAATATTGCCATTCTGCTTTTGCATAATCGTTATACATGCGTAATGATTCTGCATATTTAAACTTTAATTCTACCAATGTAGAATCAACATCTAATGCTTGTTTGTACCACAACGATGCTGCATAATAATCTTTTTCACCAAAAAGTTGGTCACCCACCTTTATTAATTGCGATTGACTTTGGGCGTTTATTTTCAGAAAACTGCCCACTATAAAAAAAACTAATATGCAATATTTTGTTTTCATATATAATTCGGGCAAGCTTTATATCGCTTAATAAC
>DATGOR010000371.1:0-2586 GCA_035305805.1 Vicingaceae bacterium
AAAATAAACCTGTCTCCAATAGGCAGAGAGTCTTATTACTTCTCTAAAGTCAAACAAAAAATATCCAAAAACCCGACCAATTACGGAAAAACCGTAACACGAACTGTGTATTTTATCGAAAAGTAGGAAAAATACGTAGTACTACGTACAGGATATTTTAAATTTAACTTTTAGGTTTATGGCATGTTAACCTAAAATTATTTATTATGATCAAAAATCAAAAATCAAAAATCCTGCCTGTCCGGCAGGCAGGCAAAAAAGCGTAAAGCTAAGGCGCATTTTATTTAACATTTCAATCTTAGTATTAATGCTTGGTGTATTTAGTTGTCAGAAAGAAGACGATTCCTTTATAAAACAGGAACACACCTCTCATACTTCAAAAACCAAGTATAGCATTACCAAAATAGACTATCAAACAGTGCAACAAAACAACTGTTTGGTAAATTCCATAACTAAAATCAAGGAGCAAACAGGCACAAAAGGCTCAAGCACACAAAACAGATTGGTACATTCCAGTGCTTATGGTTTTTATATAGATACAGATGTTGCCACCTATATGGAAAACGCCAATGGCAGTTACCACTCTTATACCTTTCTGGTAATAAGGGACAACCCAGCCGTAGCCTTGGAAAACCTGTTGTTCTCTTTACAAGAAGATGGCACTTACACAGTGTCTATAGTATCTTATGATATTACAGAAAGTGAAAGAGAAGCTTTATTAAATAGGCAATATGTAGATTTAACAAATAAAATTTTTAAAGAAGATATTGATGGAATTGGTTTAATGAGTGAAGTGCTTAGTGCAATACCAACAACATTTTATACCTCAGAAGTATGCACTTGTAATACAGCTGGACATGATAATGGAATAGATCCTGAAACAGGAGCTCCTTGTCCATGTCATGGGATTCAAATCTCTATAACAAGTGGTACAGAAGAAAACACAGAAGGAAATGGACCAGAAGAGTTTCCTGACAATAATGAGATTCCAGATGGAGAGAACAATCCAGGAGGAGGCGTGCCAAATAATCCAAATAACCCTAAACCAAAAAAGGATGCCACATCCCCAACGGTTTCTATACCTTTTGACCAACAGGTTGCCAATTGTTTAAGCGAATATGCATTTAATGGCAATACGTCTATACAAACTTGGTTAAATAGCGCAAGCTTTGGCGAGATAAAAGCACTTGCTTCTTATTTAGGGAAAGGAGATAATTGTAGCAATCCAGCCACTTTGGATTTTGTTGTTGAGGCTATTGAGGCTATGATCAATAATAATGAATTAGAGTTAGATTTTCTAGAACAGATTTATCTTCCTTTAGATAAGGAATGCCAAGCAAAAGTTGTAATGGATTTTACTGCTAATGTAGATTCTCAATTATCAAATTTTCTAGTTAATGTATTTAATGGGAATAATAATTTTCATATAGAAATAGTTGATGAAGATTTTCCAGCGAATATTACAGGTAATGCTGCGACAACACCTCCAGTTGGGATGGAATTTACTTCAGAAACAGCAGCTATAGTTAGGTTTGATAATGAATATTTAGATAATGCAACAGACCTTTCTGTTGTTATGACAACAGCTCATGAGTATTTACATGTTTATTTAATCTATCTTTATTCACAAGGACAATTATTAAGTACTTATCCTAGCTATATAGATCTAAATAATGCTTTTCAGGTATTTGAAAGTAATCCGAATGAAACAACTTTCCAAGAATTAGAAAACCAGTCTCATATTATTTATGATGATTTTTTAGGATGGATTCAAGATTCAGTAAATGCTTATGTTGAAAAAAACAATTTAAATATATCCCAAGAATATATTGAAAAGATGGTTGTTGGAAGTCATCAATATACCAGTACTTTTCAAAACCTATCTAATACTTTGCAAATTGAATATTCACAAATTGCTGTTAACGAACAAAATGGAGAAACAAATGCGAATGGTTCAACTTGTAACTAATTTATTAATGTTGTTATTTATGTGTTTGTTTTTGTCATGTCATAATGATACAAACAACATAGAATTTGACTTGGTTAATAAATATGTTCAAAATTATAAGTTAGAAAATGATATAAATTCTATTTGTTTAGATGAAAATAATTCAAATATTGAAATTTTTGAAAGATTAAAACGAATTTCTAAATTGAGTGATTTAAAAAAATCAAATACAATTTTAGATAGCATACTATCTGAAAAAGAGCTAGCTAAAATAAAAGAGCAACTTTCGGAAGAAAATTGGAATGCTGAAATATTATTGCTATCCAAAGGGTGTGACTCTAATAGTGTAAAAAAGTTGCATTTAACTAAACCTATTTATGTGTTTGATGAGAAGTACGCTTTAATTTACAGTTATGAGATTGGAAGTAAATCTGTAATATTTTACCCACCAATAGAAGTGTATTTTCATGATGAAACAGGCTGGAAAAAAATTTATGAATTAAAAGAAAATGGTTTTAAATCATCTTTTTAAAAGTTAATTTGCATAAACAAGCAGTCAAGTTTAGGCTGCTTGTTTTTTTAAAAACTACCTATTATTGATTTAATATAAATCTTGTTAAATTAATTGTTTAAACAAA
>DATGOR010000372.1:0-5489 GCA_035305805.1 Vicingaceae bacterium
GCTGTAAATTCGTTAAGCAAATTATAAAAATTAGTGGTAAGAGCTACATCGTCTAGTAAAGTATCGGCAAAAGTTCGGTTGTCATTAAGGTATATATAGTCAATGTGCCAATGGTCAAAATTTCCACTTAATGTTGAAAGGTTACTAAAACGAAACTGAAATTCATCGTTATGAAAATCTGTACCAACAGGCACCATCACTTTTTTAAAAGATTGAGTAGCACTTCCGCCTACTTGCCAAACTCGTATCCAAGTACTGTCTGCTTTTCTGAAAAAATCTAACCGAAGAGAATCTCCTGACTCTGGTGCATTTCCATTGCCTTGTGGTTGATATTGGAAGCTAAGATAAACACTGTCGTTGATAGTGGTTAAATCAATAGGGTGGGAGGTAAGCGAATCTGCAATTCCCCAAGAAGTAGAAGAGGAAAAATCATAAGGATAACCTGTTGAGTCTAGTCCATCAAAAGTAGCAACACCATAAGATGGTGGATTTATAGGGTAATTAGAATTAACATAAACTTGAATATCTTGCCAGAGGTTTTGATTCGGAAAATGCCAATTTTGGGAAAAATCGTCTATAAAAGGAAGTGTGAGTAAAATTTTATTAGTGGCAGTTGGTTGCTTATAAATATGGGGTTGTTTTAACGTAATGCTTTTGTTGTATAAAGCGTTCAAATGTGCATTCCCACTTAGGTCGTACAGCTGTTCTTGTGCTTTTAAAGCAACGGAGCAGGTTAGCAGTGTAATTATAATAATAAAGCTTTTTTTAAGCATGAGTTATTCGGTTTCTTCGTTGTTTCCCGGATGAACATTTAAACTATCTAAACTGATATTTTCTACTTTTATTTTAGTGGTATCACAAGTTAGATAGATATCTACCGAACTGCCCACATGAAGAGCACTTTCGGAACTAAAAACAGGCGATTGTTTATATACTTTTGCATTTAAAGAATCTTGTTCGGTGGTGCAACTTTCATCGTAAATTTCTAAACCGATGCTTAAAAAAGCATCTTGTAATTTTTGGTAAGCTGCCGCTTGTGTAAGGTTTACCAAATAAGGAACTAAAACTTTTCCTTCTCCTTTTCCTGTTCCAATTATAACAGTAACTTTTGCATTCATATCAATTAAATCACCGGCATTTACGGAGTTGTTTTTGTATTTACAATCTACTACAATACCCTCGTGCTCAGACGGGCGATATTCAATATTTACTTTAAGCCCGTAACTTTCTAGCTTAGCTACGGCTAATCGTTGCGACATATCTCTGACGGAAGGGAAGGTTACTTTTGGAGTTAAAATTTTAGTGGTGGTAATGTATATTTTTCTATTTTTCTTCACAAAAGATTCGGGCTTAGGATTTTGATCGATAACGACTCCTTTAGGTTTTTTATCCACGTAAATGGAGTCTAAAATTTCGTATCGTAGATTTTTTTCTGTTAATAAAGCGGCTACTTCTTCTTCAGACAACCCTTCTAATGATGGAACTGTTACGGATTCTCCATGCATGGTGTAACTAGTAAGGTAAGAGCTAAATGAAAAAAAAGCAATGATAAACAATACGATTGCTGCCAATAAGTTGACTAAAAATAGTTTGCTAAAAAAGAATTTAATCATATCTAAAAATAAACAGCGAAAGTAGTAAAAGAAATTAACTTTCTGCTACCAAAAGTTCTTCCGCAAGGTCTTTTTCAATTTTTAAATTATCAATAATGAAATCTTGACGCTCAGGAGTATTTTTTCCCATGTAAAACTCCAACATTTCCTGGATAGGCGTGTTTTTGCCAATAATAACAGGGTCTAAACGAATGTCTTTTCCAATAAAATGTTTAAACTCATTGGGTGAAATCTCTCCTAATCCTTTAAATCTTGTAATTTCAGGTTTTCCACGCAATTCTTTAATGGCTTTTTGACGTTCTTCCTCCGAATAACAATAAATGGTTTTAGATTTATCACGAACTCTAAAAAGAGGTGTATCTAAAATGTATAAGTGTCCGTTTTTTATAATGTCAGGAAAAAAAGACAAGAAAAAAGTAATGAGTAACAATCGGATGTGCATACCATCCACATCGGCATCAGTAGCAATAACAATGTTATTGTAACGTAAATCGTCTATACTTTCTTCAATGTTTAAGGCTGCTTGAAGCAGGTTAAATTCCTCATTTTCATAAACAATTTTTTTGGTTAAACCATGTGTGTTGAGTGGTTTTCCTTTTAAGCTGAAAACTGCTTGGGTGTTTACATCTCTAGATTTGGTAATTGAACCGGAAGCAGAATCGCCTTCGGTTATAAATAGGGTAGTTTCCACTTTTCGTTCGTCTTCTTTTGCATCATTAAAATGAATGCGGCAATCTCGGAGTTTTTTATTGTGTAACGAAGCTTCCTTGGCTCGTTTTTTAGCTAATTGCTTAATGCCTGCCATGTCTTTTCGTTCTCGTTCCGATTGAAGAATTTTTCTTTGTAAAGCATCGGCAACTTCAGTGTTTTTGTGCAGAAAATTATCCAACTCTCTTTTTAGAAAATCGGTAATAAAAGCACGCATAGAAGGTCCATCAGGACCAACTTCTGTAGAACCAAGTTTTGTTTTGGTTTGAGATTCAAAAACAGGCTCCATTACTTTTACGCTTACCGCAGCAACAATTGACGCTCTAATGTCTGATGCGTCATAATCTTTTCCGTAAAATTCTCGGATGGTTTTTACATAAGCAGTTCTAAATTCGGTTTGGTGTGTTCCACCTTGTGGGGTGTATTGTCCGTTTACAAAAGAATAATATTCTTCTCCGTAAGATTCGGTGTGTGTAATGGCTACTTCTATGTCTTCACCTTGCAAATGAACGATGGGATAAAGCGGTTTGTTAGATAAATTTTGTTCTAATAAATCTTTAAGTCCGTGCTCCGATTGAATTTTTTCGCCATTAAAATAAATGGTAAGCCCGGTATTTAAAAAAGCATAATTCCATAGCAGTTTTTCTATGTGTTGGTTTCTAAAATTGTAATTCTTAAAAATACTGTCGTCTGGCACAAAAGTTATTTTGGTACCTTTTCTTAAAGAAGAATCTTCAATTTCGTAATCATTTACCAAATCGCCTTTTTCAAACTCTACTTTTTTTATTTTTCCGTCTCTTACAGATTCTACTTTAAAGTAGGAAGAAAGAGCGTTAACGGCTTTTGTACCTACACCATTTAAACCAACCGATTTTTTAAAGGCTTTAGAGTCGTATTTTCCCCCGGTATTCATTTTAGAAACACAGTCGATAACTTTTCCTAAAGGAATTCCTCGCCCATAATCCCTTACTTTTACTGTTTTATCTTTAATACTTACTTCAATGGTTTTTCCGTTTCCCATTACATATTCATCAATGGAATTATCGATGACTTCTTTTAACAGAATGTAAATACCATCGTCATAAGCTGCACCATCTCCAAGTTTTCCGATGTACATTCCGGGACGGATTCGAATGTGTTCTTTCCAATCGAGTGATCGGATATTATCTTCGTTATAAGTTACTTCGTTTGCCATGTTTTTTGAATAAGCTGTATAAAAATCGTTCTAAGCTCCGAAATTACTTAATCTTAGCTATTCTACAGCAGTTTTGATAATCGGGTTTTCAAAAGATTTATTAACAACAATTTCATTGTTTTATTTCATTATAGTCAGGAATATCTTCCATAAAAGTAAACTGTTGTTGTTCAAAATCTATTTGACAGCAATAGTGGTTAATACCGTTAGTAACTAATAAATAAGGAACTTTAAATACTAAATTGTAGGCAGTAATTTGTTCAAATACTTTTTGGGTTATTTTTACATGAGGAGCTTTGCATTCTATCATTAAAAGAGGGGAGAGGGTTTTGTTGTAAATTAGCACATCTGCTCGTTTTTGCATTTCATTAAAAACCAGTCCTTTTTCAATAACAATAAGCGATTTAGGAAAGTTTTTGTGTGAAATTAAAAAATTTACAAAATGTTGTCGCACCCATTCTTCCGGTGTCAAAACCAAGTACTTTTTTCTGAGGGTATCAAAAATAAAGGTTTTGTTGTGTTCTTTTTTTAGTTTTACGTTATATGCAGGGAGGTTAAGTGCTTGCATGATAAGAATTATGGAATACGCATGAACTTATGTGTTTGTAGTGAAATACTCCACCGGGTATTTTTTTTCACATAATCGATGATTAGCGGAAGCATTTTATCTTGATGACTCCATTCGGGCTGTAGGTATAATTGGCAATTAGCATTTACTTTAGCTGCGTGTTGCTCTGCCCATTCAAAATCATTTTTGTTATGTACAATTACTTTCAACTCGTTTGCCAATAAATAAGCATCGGAAAGTGGGGGCATATTTTTTTTGGGAGACAAGCAGTACCAATCCCAATTACCACTACTTTGGTGAGCTCCGGATGTTTCTAAAAAAACTTCGACACCAATTTTTTTTAATTCGTTGGTAATAAAATTAAGGTTATACATCAAAGGTTCTCCACCGGTTATAACAATGGCTTTTGCTTTTATAGCTATAACATTATTAATGATTTGCCGAACATCTATAAGCGGATGAAGTTCCGGATTCCAACTTTCTTTTACATCACACCAATGGCAACCAACATCGCAGCCACCTACTCGAATAAAATAAGCAGCTTTTCCGGTGTTAAAGCCTTCTCCCTGTATGGAATAAAATTCTTCCATAATAGGAAGCATTTTTCCTTCTTGAAGCATTTCTCTTTGAGCTTCAGTTAATTTATTTTCTTGCTGTTCAGTTAACATTTTGCAAAAGTAAGATTAGTTTCTAAAATAGCACTATTAGTATTTTTACTTATATATTTTAATGATTTTGAAACATAACTACTTAGTATTCCGTAAAAACCTCACATCTAACCAAAACGGACTCTATGAGACAATTAAAGATTACGCAGCAAGTAACCAACAGAGAAACTGTTTCATTGGAAAAATACCTCCAAGAGATTTCTAAACTTGATATGATTACTGCCGATGAAGAAGTAGAGTTGGCAAGAAAAATAAAAGAAGGCGATATGAATGCCTTAGAACGATTAGTAAGAGCTAATTTGCGTTTTGTAATTTCTGTTGCCAAACAATACCAAAACCAAGGATTAACCTTACCGGATTTGATTAATGAAGGAAACATAGGGTTGATAAAAGCAGCCGAACGATTTGACGAAACGCGTGGGTTTAAATTTATTTCTTATGCCGTTTGGTGGATCAGGCAGGCAATTTTACAAGCCATAGCCGAACAAGCACGAATAGTAAGACTTCCGCTTAATAAAATAGGCAACATCACTAAAATTAATAGAACATTTGCCTCGTTGGAACAATTTCATGAAAGAGAACCATCTTTAGATGAAATTGCTGAACAATTAGATATTACTGCCTCTGAAGTAAGTGATTTTATGAAAATATCGGGCAGACATGTTTCTGTGGATGCACCAATTTCTGATGAAGATGACAGTAGTAGTATGTTGGATTTGATGAGTGATGACCAATCC
>DATGOR010000373.1:0-2610 GCA_035305805.1 Vicingaceae bacterium
CCAAAAATAATCTTAATCGTTTTATTTTTTTGTTTAAACGTTTCTTTTGCCAAAAATAGCATTTCTATATTAGCTTTTATACCTAAAAACTTTCTAAAGTTAGCTAATCGATAAAAAAAGTTGGATAGCTTTCCATGCACATAAATAGGAATAACATCTTTTTGATGTCGTTTAGCTTGAGAAATAAATGTTTTTTTCCATTCCAAATCTCTGATTTTACCATTAATTTTTCTACTTACCAAACCTGCCGGAAAAACAAAAACTGCTTTATCTGAAGAAAACAATTCATTAACGCTATTCAATGAACTTTTTGAATTGCTTCCATGTTTGTTAACCCCAACAAAAAGTCCGTTTAAATTTTTTAGATGCAACAAAATATCATTTACAACAAACTGCACATCTTTACGATGATTTTTTAAAGCAGTAACTATTGCCAAGGCATCTACACCACCTAAGGGATGGTTAGAAGCTAAAATACAACCACCTGTTGTAGGCACGTTTTCAATTCCTTCAACTTTTATTTTTATATTGAAACGATGGATAATATCTTCCGCAAAATCGTAATTGTATTTGTGTTCATTTTCAATTAAAATGGTATTGATATCTTCTTGATGGATGGTTCGCTTTAAATAACGAATAACAAAACCCGGAAGCCATTTTAGCAACTTGGGGTTTTTGTTAGCTATAATCCTTTCTACATCAATTAATTGTTGTTTCAAATGAATTAATTTTTAAAAAAAGTAAAAGTAATTATAAATTTTTGTGTGTTCCATCGCAAAAAGCACCTTTGGCAGATTGTTTACATCCGCACCAAGCTACTCTTTTGTCTTCATCAAAAACTTCTATTTTGGGAGTAAATGATGTTCCCTTATGGGAGCCATCGCAATAAGGTTGTTTGCTGCTTTTTCCGCAAGCACACCAAGCGTATTTGCCTGCTTTTTCCTCTTTTACAAAAGGCGTTTTTTGAGCTACTGTAGGCTTTTCCATAGTTATTTCATTTTAATTTGACAAAAGTCCAAATTAGGCAATTTTTATCAAAACAATAAATCCAATTAACTATAAAGAAAAAATACCAAATCTCTTTTCTATGGCTTTTGTTCTATAATCAAAAATTTGATGGAGCTTTTTTTTAATAATCAACGTGTTAGCTATTTTCCCTAAAAATCCAAAAGGTGGTTCATAACTAACAATATCTTTCATTAAAACTCCTCCTTTTATTGGTTGAATAATATGTTGATGATGCCATAACTTATAAGGACCAACACGTTGCTCATCAACAAAATATTCTTTGTCTTTTACTTGGGATATTTCTGTTACCCACGTAGTCTTAATTCCTAATAATGGACTTACTTTATAACTTATTATCATTCCTTGATACATTTTATCAGGAATTTCATTGGAAGTAATATCAAACCCCATGTAATCAGGAGTAATTTCTTTTAAATTTGAGGGAGAAGATATAAAATCCCATACTTCCTCTAAAGAAGCATTGATTTTTTGTGTTCGTTGAAACTGATAAAAAGCCATTTTGTTTATTTTATTTTCAACAAAGTTAAACAAAATGGCTTTTTTAAAAACCTTTTAACGACTTAAATATTCTTAAAAAACAGGATGAACCGGTTTGTTATTCAGGGCTTTTTCAATTTCTTCCATCACTTCTGGTGTCAGCTTGGCTTTTGCTTCAATGGCTTTAAAGTTTTCTTCCAACTGACTTAATTTACTTGCACCTAACATTACTGTACTTACATTTTTATTTTTTAAGCACCATGTTATCGCTAAAACAGGAAGGCTCAAATCTAAGTCTTTAGCAATTTTTTCCAACTTGGCTACTTTGTCTAAATTTTCTTTAGTAACCACCGAATCTTTTAACCAATCCATACCTTCCATCACCAAACGGGTATCTTTTGGTTGCGATTTTTGATTATACTTTCCTGTTAACACCCCTGATGCTAATGGTGACCATATAGTGGTTCCCAATCCAACTGTTTTGTAAATCTGGTTAAATTCCACTTCTACTTTTTGTCTGTGCAACATATTATATTGTGGTTGCTCCATAGTTGGACCAATTAAATTATACTGTTTAGCCACCATGTGTGCTTCCATAATCTCCTGAGCACTCCATTCGGAAGTTCCCCAATATAAAATCTTACCTTGAGTAATTAAATTATGCATTGCCCAAACAGTTTCTTCTATAGGTGTATTTTTATCCGGACGATGGCAGAAAAACAAATCCAAATATTCTACTTGTAATCTTTCTAATGCTTGATGACAAGCTTCAAACACATGTTTTCTACTCAACCCATTTTGATTAGGTTTGGTATTTTCTGTGCCTCTATACCCAAAAAACACTTTACTGGAAACCACATAAGAATCTCTATCCCATTTCATTTTTTTAAGAATCTTCCCCATTACTTTTTCTGATTCGCCACGTGCGTAAATTTCAGCATTATCAAAGAAGTTAACGCCATTATCATACGCCAGTTTCATTAAATCCTCAGCAATGTTGTTACCAATTTGTTTCCCAAAAGTTAACCAACTCCCTAAAGAAAGTTCACTCAATTGTAATCCTGATTTTCCTAATCTTCTGTATTCCATAATTATTTGTTTTTA
>DATGOR010000374.1:0-2440 GCA_035305805.1 Vicingaceae bacterium
TGGCACGGAACCGAATACTTTTTAGAAAATCAAACTTCTAAACTTCTTCTGCGATGGGCTTTACCCATACGCTAGTAAATTTCGCTCCTTCGGAGCTTTTTAACCTCAAACCTCAAATGCCGTAAAAACAAGAATTTTCAATTCTTTATTTTTACGAGCATCCTCGAAAAATCAGTTTTTCAATGAAAAACATTTTTCGGGACCTCAAACCTCAAACTTTCAACCTACTAAACTAACGCCTAACCCCTAACTCCTAACGCCTAACGCCTAACTCCTAAAGCCCCCCCTCAAACATACCCTAACATTTTATAAGTTATAAAACCTACCCACTCGTGCAAAATAACTCTCCATCTGGTAATGGCTTGAATATCGGGTAACAACAAATGGTCGAATACAAATTTTCGTTCACCGGAATAGTAATCAACGCTGTAAGGCGTAAACGCAACACCGGCTTTCTGAAAACAGCGTTTGGCTCTAGGCATGTGGTAGCCCGAAGTAATCAATAACAATTTTGATGTAGGAGGATAACTTTTTAAAATTTCGGCAGCGTACAACGCATTTTCTCTGGTGTTTTTAGATTGGTTTTCAATGATAATAGCCTCTTTAGGAACACCTATTTTAGTTAAAAACCCCGCCATTATTTCGCCTTCTTTTTCTTCGGGTTTGGCAATACTGCCCGAACCACCTATCAACATTATTTTTTGCACTTTCCCGGTTTTATACAAATGCAAAGCATGTAAAAACCTGTCAGTAGATTCGTGAAACCCTTCCAACCCACTTTCGGTATCGTAAGTAGTAAACCCACCTAATACCAAGGCAATGTCGTAAGTGGTTGTCATGGTTTTGTAAGAGGGTGTACGCTCTTCGTACCATCTAAAAACCTCATCTACAATAAAAGCATTGGAAAAAAAATACAATACCACCAAGCTGCTTATTAAAAGCTTTCGTTTTAATCGAGGAGATTTTACCAACAACATGGCTATCAACAAGCCAAACACCCATATAATTGGCGAAATTAAAAAGTGTAATAATTTAGAGAGAATAAAAAACATTTTTAATTCACATTTTATGAAAGCATTAAGCTTTTACAACATTGGTGGTGGTCATTTGCAATAAATTCAGTTCGTCTTGAGTTAAAAATCGCCATTGACCACGAGCCAAGTTCTTTTTGGTTAACCCGGCAAAATAAACACGATCTAATTTAGACACTTCGTAGCCCAAATGTTCAAACATTTTTTTTACCACGTTATTTTTAGTATCGTTAATTTCAACTCCAATTAATTTTTTGTTTTCGCCATCGCCAACATAGGTGGCTTCCTCCATTTTTATTTTTCCCGATTCTAATTCCACACCTTCTTTAAGTTGGTTCAAATGCAATTTAGAAACATTGGTAGAAGTGGCTACTTGATATATTTTTTTAATTTTTTGTTTTGGATGGGTCAATCTTTTCACCATAGCTTCATCATTGGTTAACAATAATACTCCGGTAGCATCTTTTCCCAAAGGATCAACAGGAATAACGCTTTGTTTGAGTTTTCCCAGCAATTCTGCCACATGCCTACGATTGTATGGATCGTTCAATGCTGAAACAAAACCTTTGGGCTTGTTCATCAACAAATACACTTTCTTTTCAGCTCTTAATGTTTGCCCTCCGCAAACCACTTTGTCGGTTTCAGCCACTTTATAACCCATTTCCGTTATAATTTCTCCGTTTACCTCTACTACTCCGGTTTGAATTAACACATCCGCTTCTCTTCTGGAACAAATTCCGGCATTGGCAATAAATTTATTCAAACGGATTTTTCCATCATCTACTTTTGGTGCAGCAGCTTGTTTTGGAGGTCTTTTCTTAAAGTCTCCTTTTTTATTAAACGGTTTTTTACCAAAAGATTTCTTTTTATCTGATGAGTTATTTTTTTTGTCTTTCATTGTTGGGTTGTAAGGTTAATAGTTATTTGTTACATGTTTGAGGTTGCTATCTTTGAACTTCCATCTTCTGTCTTCCGACTTCAAACTACCTAATCTCCCCTCCGTTATCTACTGCTTTTTCCGGAGCTACAAATGCTAAGTTTCCTTCATTGTCTTCTGCCATTAGAATCATGCCTTGAGAAACAATTCCTCGAATTTTTCTTGGAGCTAAGTTGATTAAAACAGAAACTTGTTTGCCAATAATTTCTTCTGGAGCATAATGTTCGGCAATGCCTGAAACAATGGTGCGGACATCAATTCCTGTGTCAACTGTCATTTTTAGTAATTTATCGGCATCAGGATGTTTTTCTGCAGTTAAAATAGTTCCTGTTCTAATGTCCATTTTGGTAAAATCATCAAAAGTAATTTCGTCTTTCATGGGTTTTGCTTTCGGATTAGATTGTTGTTTATTCGATTCTTTTAATTTCTTTATTTGAGCTTCAATCACATCATCTTCTATCTTTTGGAAGAG
>DATGOR010000375.1:0-17771 GCA_035305805.1 Vicingaceae bacterium
GATTATTTAGCCAGGTTTTTAAATGATGTTGATAAAGGTAGGGGGAACAAGCTTGCCAATTTTTATCTGAAAAAATAGTATCTCCTGATTCAACTTTTTGAGCTGCTTTAGGAAATGGAATGAACTCAATAGCTACGCCAAACTTTTTGGAAAATAACTCTGCTGCTTCAGCCAAACTCAGGTGGTCGTTCCCACCGATATTAAAAACAGTATTGTAACAATTTTTATTTGGATAAACAGAAGTCATAATATTTGAAATATCTTCAATATGAGTAAAAGTTCGTTTTTGCACTCCTTTACCAAAAAGAGTGATAGGTTGTTGTTTTTTCACTTTTCTTAGAAAAAAACCAATGGTTCCATAAGAATAATCCCTATCAAATAAATTTCCGTAAGGCACACAAATTCTGAAAACAACATAGTTGCAAGAAGTTTTTAAAGCATATTGTTGCAATAGGTCTTCGGCATTTAATTTAGATACTGCATAAGGCGTAAGCGGAAGTTTCTCATCATCTTCGCTTAAAAATTCGTTTGTTTTTCCTTTGTAAACCAACCTAGTAGATGGGTATATTAACAGTGCTTTACTTTTAGAAGATTGATGTTGTTCTAAAATATTGGCTAAGCCAATTTCATTTACTTCGTGCATTTTGGCAGAAGTTTCTTTGTCAGTATCGGTTCCTGTTAATCCTGATAAAATATAAATTTCATCCACATCAAAATCAATTTTTTTAAGTTGCATTTTATCTGTAATATCAGCCTGAATGTATGTAGAATACCCATCGATAGAAGTAGGTGATTTTCCGCTCGGAATTACCTTAAAACCTTGCTTGTAAAGTGAATGTGTAATATGCCTCCCAATATAACCGTTAGCACCAAAAATCAATGATTTTCTCATAAATTATCATTTTTAAAAGAACGTAACCATTTTATGGCTTTTTCTTCATTTTTGAATAACTTGGTAGGTACAGCGGGTTTATTAAATGTGATAAAAAAATTGGCTAATAGTACAGTGGTTAATGATTTTGTCAATATTGCCATAGCAATGTTCAAATCTGTAACTTCTTTACTTGAAAGGTAGTCTTGTGCCTCTTTGGTTACACTCCACACTTTACGAATATCACCTAAAACCAACATTTTTTTGCCACGTTGAATTCTTTCTCGAGCCTTTTTATTTTCAATCACGTGCTCCAACTCTACCACAGCATCTTCTTTAAAAGCGATGTATAAATAATCAGACCTTAACTCTAAAAGAGCAGATGTTGTTTCTATAAACTCTGTTTCAACCATTTGATTTTTAATACAATAATTATAACTTTAAACGTGCATTAGGCGACATAGTTGCTTCTAGCGGTTGATTTGTTTTTAAATGATAATAACCCGTAATGGCAATCATGGCAGCATTATCGGTGCAGTAAGAGAATTTGGGGATAAATACACGGATATTTTTTTGTTGTAATTGTAGCAATGCACTTCTTAATCCTGAATTTGCAGAAACACCACCGGCAATAGCCACTTCTTTAATTCCTGTAATTTTAATGGCATTTTCTATTTTTTCCATCAAAATTGCTACAATGGTTTTTTGGACACCAGCACAGATATCATTAAGATTCTCTTCAATAAAATGGGAATTGTTAGCTATTTCTTTTTGTAAAAAATACAACACCGAAGTTTTAAGTCCACTAAAGCTAAAACTTAAATCCCCCACGTTTGGATGTGGAAAATTGAATTTATCAGGATTACCTTCTTGAGCTAATTTATCTACTAATGGTCCACCGGGATAAGGTAACTGAAGCATTTTTGCTACCTTGTCAAATGCTTCTCCTGCTGCATCATCAATGGTTTCACCAATAACCTCCATTTCAAAAAAATTGATTACTTTAACAATTTGAGTATGTCCACCACTAACGGTTAAACATAAGAATGGAAATGAAGGTTTTAATTTTGGTGCTTCGTCTTTTTCATCAATAAAATGAGCTAATATATGTCCTTGCATGTGGTTGATAGCAATAGAAGGTATATTCAAACCCATTGCAAAACTTTTTGCAAAAGAACTACCTACCAGTAATGAACCTAGCAATCCCGGTCCATTGGTATAAGCAACAGCAGTTAATTGCCCTTTTTTTATGTTTGCTTCTTTTAGGGCAGCATCTACTACCGGTACAATATTTTGCTGATGAGCCCGTGAAGCTAGCTCCGGTACTACTCCACCATACTTTTTATGAACTTCTTGATTAGCAATAATGTTGGCAAGGACTTTGCCATCGCAAATTACTGCGGCAGAAGTGTCATCGCAAGATGATTCTATTCCTAAAATAATTGTGGAAGATTGGTTCATTAAATGTAATTTTGAAAACTGTTTAAAACCCAAAACTATTAAAAAAAGAAATAAAATAATGGTATTTGCAGCAGCATTTCTAGTGTTGATGGCTGTTATTATTTCTTTAATATTTTACAATGCTGCATTTCAAACATTTTTAGCAAAAAAATACCTCCATCATTTATCTAATGAGCTTAACACCACTATTTCTGTAGCGGAAGTGGACGTCTCTTTTTTTTCTGAGGTAACCTTAAAACAGTTGTATGTTGAAGATTTGCAAGGAGATACATTGGTTTATATAAATAAGGCAACCATCAATTTAGGGCTATTTTCTTGGGAAAATAAAATGGTGAATATCAGTAATATTAAATTGGTAAAACCTTACTTCAACCTACATCATCCAAAGGACAGCGTGCACAATAATTTATATTTCATTACTAATTATTTTGCACCAAAAGAGAAAAGTGACACCAGCTCATCTCCTTGGCAAGTTAATTTTGAATCTGCTAGTATTTACCAAGCACAATTTACCTATAATAACGATAAAATAGAAGCTCTTGATTATGGTGTGGACTACAACCATGTTGATTTAACGTATCTGAGCTTAAATTTATACGACATTCAATTTATTGAAAATGGAATTTCTACCGCAATTGAAAATATGCGATTTTTTGAAAAAAGTGGTTTTCAGGTAGATGAACTTACTACTCATTTTACCATATCAGACACAGGAATTGTAGCCAATCAGCTTACGTTAAAAACACCAAATACCGCTATTAATGGAGATGTTCTGTTTGGAACGGATAGTTTTGCAAACCTAAGTGAATTTATTACTGAAGTTCAAATTCAAGCTCATTTTGATTCTTCTTTGGTAAGTTTTAGAGATATCTGTTTTTTTACTGAAACATTAGACTGTTTAAATAAATCATTAGTACTTAACGGAGATGTAAAAGGAACTTTAGATCATTTAAAAGGTAGAAATTTAGACATCCTTATTGATGATGGTACTACACTTATAGGAAATGTAGATATTAGTGGTATTCCCAATGCGGAAGATATTTTTATTTATCTAAATGTAAAAGAACTAAAAACTACAAAAGAAAAATTAGAACAAATTCCTTTTTATCCTTTTGTCAATGAATCTTACTTAAGCTTACCTGATAATTTTAAACATTTTGGAGAAATCAATTTTAGAGGAAAAGTTTCCGGGTTTTTAAATGATTTTGTTGCTTACGGAAGTTTTACTACCAATTTAGGGGTTGTTAATACCGATTTAGCATTAAAAATGAAAAATGACAGAACCAGCTACTCCGGAAAAATTAGTTCAAGAAGATTTAATTTAGGGAAGTTTTTTGAAATTTCAGACCAAGTGGGCAATATTGCTTTAAACACCTCTATCAAAGGTAGTGGATTTTCTTTAGAAGATATTGATGCTACATTAACGGGTAAAATTAATCAGATAGAGATTAAAGGTTATAACTACAAAGATATATCTGTAAACGGTAACTTTAAAAATCAAATTTTTGAAGGCAAATTGGATGTAAAAGACGAAAATATTGCTTTTACATTTGATGGAAATGTTGATTTTTCTGGCGAATTACCTCATTTACAATTCTTCTCCGAAATTAAAGAAGCCAAATTAGCCAAACTCAATTTTATTGAAACCCGAGAGAAGATGAATACTCGTTTTTCTACCATGCTTACCATAGATTTAATCGGTAATAACCTCGACAATATTATTGGCGAAATAGAAATGTTGAACTCTTTATACATCGATAAATTAGACACTATTTTTATCCCTAATTCCAAACTAAAATCTTATTTGGTAAATGATATTAAAAAACTAGAGTTAGATGCTGATTTTGCTCAAGTTAACATTAGTGGAAACTATCAATTTAAAGATTTTACAGCAGTCATCAATAATTTACTTTACACTTATATTCCATCTAAAACAGGTAAAGGGTTTAAGCAACAAGAAATCAATAACAATTTTACTTTTAACGCTACTATTTTACACACCGAAATATTAACCAAATTATTTTTTAATGATATTAAATTTGGAGAAAACACTAAATTTTGGGGAGAATATAACTCTACAGATAAAAACTTGTTATTACATGCTTCCGCTGACAGTTTGAAAGCGTATGGAAACAAAATCAAACAATTAAGACTAAAAAGCAAAGCTGATGCTAATCAATTAAAAACCGATTTGCAGATAGGTAGCTTACTCCTTTTAGGGATGGACAGCTTACAGATGGAAAATTTTGTTTTATCATCTACACTTGCCAACGACAGTTTGCTTTCTGATATTAAATGGCTAAACAATAAAAACATTACCAAAAGAAAAACAGATGGTGTTATTTCTAATCTTACCTTTTTTAACACACATGGTATTTATAGCAGTTTCGATACAGCTATTGTTTTTATTAATGATTTACCTTGGGAATTATCTGATAGTAATCAAATTGCTATAGACTCTACCTTTACCGTAAATAATTTTGAATTTGCCAATAACAATCAAAAAATAGTGATTAATGGAGGAATTGAGGCTAATAATAGCAACAAAAAATTAAACATTTACTTCCAACGGTTTAATCTAGGACTTTTTGAGGCTCTAATCCCTGATAATATTGGTAAAACAGAAGGCGTTTTTAATGGAGTTGCTTCGTTTCATCAACTTAATGATGAGTTAATTTTTACATCAGATTTAAACATCAAAGATTTTAAAATAAATGACTATTTAGTAGGAAACGGAGACATAAAATCTGCTTGGGATTACCAAAAAAGTGCTTTAGCAATAGATGCAAAATTCTTTAATCAACATATTCCTTCTATTGAAATAACCGGAAATTATTTTCCTGGTAAAACCATAGAAGAAAACTTAGATTTTAATGTGGCTTTTCATAAAATTGAATTAAATGTGTTGCAAAATTATTTGGCTGAATATGTTACAGGAACTGAAGGATTGGCTTCTGCTAATATTAAAATTACCGGAAATACTGCTGCACCTCAGTTAAAAGGAAAAATTCAATTTACAGAGGTAAAAACTAAAATCAACTATTTACAAACAACTTATACCATGCCTTCGTTTGTGGTAAATGTTTATCCCGATATGATTACCATAGACAACGCTTTGTTTTTAGATGAAAAGAAAAATTCGGCAAGAGGTAATGCTACTTTGCTACATAATAACTTTAAAAATATAAGTTTTGACTTAGGTATGTCGCTTAAGAATTTTATGGTGTTAAATACCGGAAGAAATGATAATCCTGATTACTACGGAACCGCTTACGCAAGTGGAATGCTCGATTTGAATTACGATCAATTTTCATCTAAAACCGGAATTGAAGCAAACTTAACCACAGAAAAAAACACTATTTTCAATATTCCATTGGAAGGTAACGAAGAAATAGAAGAAAGTAACTACATTACTTTTGTAACTAAAATAGATTCGGCTGAACTTAACAAGATAACCAAAGAAGAGGTGGATTTATCTAAATTTTCTATGTTGTTTAACCTTACTGTTTCAGATAATGCTGAAGTGCGATTAATTTTTGATGAAAAGATTGGAGATATTATGCGAAGTCGCGGCAATGGAGATTTAAGATTAGAAATCAATTCTGCAGGAGATTTTACCATATTTGGGGATTACGAAGTAGCTTCCGGTGATTATTTGTTTACACTTCAAAATGTAATTAATAAACGATTTAGTCTTTTAGAAGGAGGTACTATTCAATGGAATGGAGATCCACTAGATGCCTACCTTAATATTAGCGCTTCTTATAGAACCAGAGCAAGGTTATATGATTTACTATTGGCAATGGATACCTCAGACGTGCTTAAAAAACGAATTCCGGTAGATGTTGTTCTAAACATGAAAAATTCTATGTTGTCACCTGATATCCATTTTGATATTGTGTTGCCAACCGCAGACGAAGACACCAAAAGCAAGGTAAAAAGTGTGTTGTATGTTAGTAGTCAAGAAGAAAATATTCAAGAGCTTAACAGACAGGTATTTGCTTTATTAGTGCTCAACCGTTTTTTATCACCGCCAGGTGTTGATGGTGTGGCAGGAAATGCAGGGCTAGAGAAAACAGCTACCAGCGAACTGCTATCTAATCAGTTGAGCAATATGCTTTCTAAAATTAGTAATGATTTTGATATTGGTGTTAATTATCGCCCCGGAGATGAAATTGAACCTCAAGAATTGGAGCTGGCACTTTCCACTCAAATACTTAACGATAGATTAATTATTGATTCCAACTTTGGATTAGCAGATAGGCAAAATTCCACTACCGGAAATAATCAAACCAACAACTTGATTGGCGATGTAGTGCTTGAATACAAAGTATCTAAAGATGGAAAACTTCGGGTAAAAGCTTTTAATAAATCCAATCAATATTCCTTACTGGAAATAAATAGTCCATACACTCAAGGGGTGGGTATTTCCTATAAAGAAGAGTTTGACAATATTGGCGAGTTTTTTAAGTCATTTTGGAACCTGTTTAAAAGTAAAACATCTAAAAAGTAGTTTGCAAGTAACAATTTAGTATTAAATTAGGTAGTTTCATAAACTCAAAAATTACCCACTCGTATAACTTTGCTATCTTTTTTCATTAAAAAAACAAATTGCATAAAAAACAATTCTACTTTTGCACCCTTTTAAAATATCCTTATGCAATCAATCAGAAACATCGCTATTATAGCACACGTTGACCACGGAAAAACTACCCTGGTAGACAAAATTATTGACCAATGTAAAGTGTTAGACGAACGAGTTGAAAGAACAGAATTACTCCTAGATAATAACGATTTAGAACGCGAAAGAGGCATCACTATATTAGCCAAAAATGTAAGTGTTACGTAT
Source organism: Vicingaceae bacterium (assembly GCA_035305805.1). Taxonomy (GTDB): domain Bacteria; phylum Bacteroidota; class Bacteroidia; order Flavobacteriales_E; family Vicingaceae; genus BRH-c54. Next base: position 7,182 of record DATGOR010000375.1, read on the forward strand.
AATGGCGTTAAAATTAATGTGATAGATACACCTGGTCACGCTGATTTTGGTGGGGAAGTAGAACGTGTTTTAAAAATGGCAGATGGAGTTTTATTGTTGGTAGATGCATTTGAAGGAGCCATGCCTCAAACTCGTTTTGTATTAGGCAAAGCTCTAGAATTAGGGCTAAAACCAATTGTAGTGGTAAACAAAGTAGATAAAGACAATTGTACACCTGATTTAGTTCAAGAATCTATTTTTGATTTAATGTTTAGCCTTGACGCTACTGAAGATCAATTAAATTTTCCAACTATTTTTGGATCGGCTAAAAATGGCTGGATGAGTACCGACCACAACCAACCTACTGAAAATATTATTCCTTTGTTAGATGCTATTATTGAAACCATTCCTGAAGCTCCTTACAAAGAAGGTACCCCGCAAATGCAGATAACATCTTTAGATTATTCCAAATTTGTTGGTAGAATTGCCATTGGCAGAATTTTTAGAGGTGATTTGGAAGAAAATAAAGACTACACTATTTGCAAACAAGGTGGGGTAAAGAAAAAAGTAAGAATAAAAGAATTGTATGTGTTTGAAGGAATGGGAAAAGCAAGAGTGCAAACAGCCAGAAGTGGTGATATCTGTGCCATTGTTGGAATTGAAGATTTTGAAATTGGAGATACCATTGCCGATTTAAATCAACCCGAAGAGTTAACAAGAATAGCTATTGACGAGCCTACTATGAGTATGTTGTTTACCATTAATACTTCTCCATTCTTTGGAAAAGAAGGTAAATTTGTAACTTCTCGTCATTTAAGAGATAGACTGTATTTAGAATTAGAAAAAAACCTAGCATTAAGAGTTGAAGAAACCGGTTCGGAAGATAAATTTAATGTTTATGGAAGGGGAGTGCTTCACTTATCGGTATTAATAGAAACTATGCGAAGAGAAGGCTATGAGCTTCAAGTTGGTAAACCTCAGGTTATTTTTAAAGAAATAGACGGACAAAAGCACGAACCCTACGAAACCTTGGTTATTGATGTTCCTGAAGAGTATTCGAGTAAAGCAATTGATTTAATTACGCAACGTAAAGGAGATTTAATGGTAATGGAACCTAAAGGGGATTTACAACATTTAGAGTTTGATATTCCTTCACGTGGATTAATCGGATTAAGAAACAACATCCTAACTGCAACAGCAGGAAATGCTGTGATGACGCATAGATTCAGAGAATATGGACCTTATAAAGGTGATATTCCTGAAAGAAATAAAGGTTCCCTTATATCAATGGAAGCAGGAGCATCAACAGCTTTTGCTATCAATAGGTTGCAAGATAGAGGAAGGTTTTTTATCGATCCGGGAGATGTAATTTATAAAGGACAAGTAATTGGTGAAAATTCCAGAGATAATGATTTGGAAGTAAACGTTATAAAAGGTAAACAATTAACCAATATGAGGGCTTCCGGTTCAGATGAAGGTATTAAAATTGCTCCTAAAGTAAAATTCTCACTCGAAGAAGCCATGGAGTACATTCAGGCAGATGAGTATTTGGAAGTTACTCCACAAAGTTTACGAATGAGAAAAATTTAATCGCAACTTTTTATTGGAATTGACATTATTCATGTTTTAGCCCTGTTTTTTTTGATAAATTTGCAGTACTATTTAGGTAGATGATTTTCCAACCGAAATAGTCTAAATATATTTTTGTACAGAAGTTAACTGATAATGAATAAAATTATAGGAGTAGAGTTAAGTCACCGATTTGCCCCAATTGCAGTTAGAGAAAGATTAGCATTAAACACTGAGCAAACAAAGGAAGCACTTCGTGAACTAAAAAAAGAATTAGAAGAGGTTTTCATTATATCTACTTGTAATCGATTATCCATATATGCTTTTGGCGAAAGTTATGAGCCAATTTTAGCTTATTTTGATAAATTTGGCAATTACCGTCAATACTTATCCATTTTACCTGATAGTGAAATTTCTATTAGAAATTTATTTTCTACCGCAGCGGGATTAGAATCTCAGGCAGTAGGAGAACACCAAATAATTGGTCAGATTAGAAATGCTTTAACTATTGCAAGGTCTGAAAACACTATTGGAGCGGTTTTAGACGAGCTTATCAGGCATTCTATTCATACCGGCAAAAAAGTTCGTCAAGAAACGAACATAGGTAAGTTTTCCGCATCTCTTGCTACAGTTGGCTTTGAGCTTATTGAAAAAGAAGGCTACAATTTTAAAGATTCCATTTTCTTAGTAATTGGTACAGGAAATATGGCCAATCTTATTAATACTGTTTTGGACAGAACAACCATCAAAAAACTTTATGTTGCGAGTCACGATTTTGACAGAGCAAAAGAAATGGCTAAAGAATGGAGTGGGGAACCGGTACAAATGAACAACATGCATGCAGCCTTATCCGAAGCAAATATTATTATTGGAGGTACGCAAGGAGAAATTAACCTGCTTCATGAAGAAACCATGGCAGAGAGCAAATGTCCTAGAGCTAACTTCGCACTTCAAGCCGGAGGTTGTAAGTTGTTTTTAGATTTTGGTGTGCCTAGAAATTTTAACCCCGATTTAAAAAACCATAATAACATTAAATTATTTGATTTAGATGATATTAAGAAAATTACTTATGATGGTTTGCTGAAACGATACGATGAGATTCCTTTAGCTAGAACTATTGTAAACAAAGAGGTAGAATGGTTTTCTATATGGTTGAAAAATAGAAAGGTGGCTCCTGTAATAGAGGCTTACTGGAATAATTTAGATGAAATTAGAAATGAAGAGCTGAAATGGCTTTTACCCAAGTTGGGCAATGTGGACGAACATACCGAAATTATTTTAAAAAGGTTTACACATCGTCTGTTACGAAAAATTTCTAACCCATCCATTGAAGCTATCAAAGAAATGGCTCAAAACCTTCACGAAAAGGATAACCCTATTAACACAGCTAAAAATGTTTTGGCAGTAAATGATGTAACTATTTTTGTTCCTAAAAGAAAAATAGTTGTTGGAACCAGAGGCAGTAAATTAGCTCTTACCCAAACTAATTGGGTGGTAGAGCAACTTAAAAAGATAGAACCTACTTACGAGTTTGAAACTAAAATTGTTCGTACCAGTGGAGACGATGGTGATATTAGTGTTGTTGGAGCATTTACATCGGCACTTCAAAGATCGATGTTGGCAGGAGAGGTGGATATAGCCGTTCATAGTTTTAAAGATGTTCCAACTGAGGATGTATTCGGATTGCGTGTAATTCCCGTAACAGAAAGAAAGGATGTTAGGGATGTGCTTATATCAAAATCGGGAAAAAAATTAATGGAATTACCTGCCGGTGCTGTAGTAGGTACAGGAAGTTTGAGAAGAAGCGTACAATTACAACAGCTTCGTCCGGATTTAGAATATAAATTTATTCAAGGAAATGTTGATAGCAGAATCAATCAAATGCACAAAGGCAATTACGATGCGATAATTTTGGCTGCCACGGGCTTACAAAAAATGAACATGATAGATGTTGCAACCGAAATTTTTGATGTCCAACAAATGTTGCCGGCAGTAGGACAGGGGATTTTAGCCATTGAAATTATTGATGCGGAAGGCTATATCTACGATTTAGTAAAACAATTGCGACACCAACCAACTAAAGATGCCGCTGATGCAGAAAGAGCTTTTTTAATCGCCTTAGGTGGAGGATGTAATTTACCTATGGCGGCTTATGCACAGGCTAATGAAAATAGCATTACTATAGACGGGATTTTTGCAGACAAAGACGGTAAATATTTTGCCAGAGACATTATTACCGGAGACATTAATCATAAAAAAGAGTTAGCTAGAGAATTGGCGGGGAAATTAAAAGCTAAAGTAGAAGCACTTCAAAATGCAAAGCTCGATACCATCCAAAAATAAAACAGTTCTGATTACTAGAGCTAAAGAGCAATCAGATGATATGATTCATTTGCTTGAAAAAAACGGGTTTGATATTGTGGCATTACCATTAATCCAATTTCAGGCAATCAACGCATCACAGCTACTTTCTGTTTTTCATTCCACACTTTTTAATTGGATAATTTTTACCAGCACCAATACAGTTAAATTTTTTCTAAAAACCATTTTACCTTCAAATTTATCAGGTGTTAAAATTGCTGCAGTAGGTAAAAAAACAGCCCAGCTATTAGAAGATGAAGGTTTGGATGTATCTGTTATTCCATCTGATTTTACTGCTGATGCTTTAGGAAAAGCTATTCCTGTATTGTCCCACGAAAAAGTTTTTATTCCTCATTCTGCATTATCTAGCAATAACCTACAGGAACAATTAGAAGCTAAAAATGCAGCAGTTCAAACCTTAGCCATATACGATAATCATGCTGTAAATTATTCAAAAGAAGAATTAAGCTCACTTTTACCAACAACCATTGATGTAGTTACATTTACCAGCGGTTCTTGTGTTAAGGCTTATGTAGCTAACAATATCCATTTACCAAAAGCAAAAATTGTTTGCATAGGTCCCTCTACTGCAAAGGTAGCTCAAGAAATGAACTTGGTAGTAGATGTTATTCCTGAAGAATATACCGTTGAAGGAATGGTGAACAGCATTAAACAACTTTTTCCATAGAGGTTAATCTTGCCAAAAAACCATAATGATGGTCTTCCATGACAATTTCACAATTTAAACCGGCATTTAAGGCATGTTTTTTTAAAGTAGCTTTATCTACAAATAACCATGAAAATGATGTTCCTGTTTCGTTATTGTACTTCATTTGGTAAGTAACTTCACCATAATAGTCGCTGCTTAAATTCAACCAAAAAGAACCGTCTAATTCTGTAAATAAGTATTTGATATCAGATGAATCCATTAAAATTTGTCCGTTTGGTGTAAGCAAATTTTTAAGGTGCAATAAAAAAGCAGTGAGTTTTTTTAGTTTTTGAGCAATTCCAACTCCATTCATAAGTAGTAAAATGGTATCAAATTGTTCATTTTTCAAAGATAATAAATCAATGTTTTTTGCTTTAAGTCCTCGCTGTTTCATAACTTCTACCGCACCTTTTGAAGTGTCAATGGACAAAACATCAAATTTTCTATTCCTAAGAATTACGCTGTGAGTTCCACTTCCTGCACCAACATCTAAAATTTTACCATAACAAAGTGCAAGGGCTTTTTTTTCAATTTCAGGCAAATCTTTTTCTTCTCGAAATAAGTAGGGCAGCGACAATTCATCGTCTTCTGCAATGGAAGAGATTACCGTGATATTTTCAGTATGCTTACCTGAAAAGTAATCTTTCAAGGCATTTCCCATTATGTCAGAAGCATCGTACAAGATGAAAAAATTTAGTGTTTACTTTTTCAGCTCTTCGTTTTTCTTAGCTCTTTGCATAGGATTTTCACCGTAACCACCCCAATTGTATTCTTTTCTTTGATAAAGTTCAAATTTAGTGGGTTGAGGTTTTGCCGGCCAATTGTTGTTGCTTAAATCAACGTCAGCAGTTTCTAAGAAAGGATCTATTTCAATACTTGCTAATTCTTTTTTGAAGGCAAATACTTTTGATACATTTTTATGATTACGCCTCCATATTTCAGCAGGAATTCTTACTACTTCTTTGCTTCCATCTTCAAAAGTAAATTGCAGAATAATGGGCATTACCAATCCACCCACACATTCAAAATGAAGGGTGTAGTAATTATAATCTCCGTTTAGTATTTTAATGTCTTTTTCATTTAAACCAGACAAGTACTTTTGATAATCGGCTTTATCAATTTGTAGCACTTCAAAGGGGTCGTATTTATCATAAAAATCCATCACAGAAGGATCTTTCTCTTCGTAAGTTTCTTTTATATCTTTTGGATTTCTAATTTCACCGATAGTTGGTTGCTTTTTAGCTTTCATTTCTTTTTGAATGGCTTTTTCTATTTCCGGATTTTTAGTGTCTATTTTGTACCATTCTACATTCTTTAAAGCAATGTCAACATGGTCGGTAGTATAGAACCAACCTCTCCAAAACCAATCTAAATCAACAGCTGATGCATCTTCCATTGTTCTGAAAAAATCCTCGGGAGTAGGGTGTTTAAATTTCCATCTTTCGGCATAGGTTTTAAATGCAAAGTCGAACAATTCTCGTCCCATAACGGTTTCTCTTAGAATGTTTAATGCCGTAGCCGGTTTACCGTAAGCATTATTTCCAAATTGATGAATGGATTCGGAATTGGTCATAATAGGAGAGATAAACTCTTTATCTCCTTTCATGTAGTCCACTATTTTATGAGCAGGACCTCTTCTTGATGGGTAATCTCTTTCCCATTCTTGCTCGCACAAGTATTGAGCAAAGGTATTTAACCCTTCGTCCATCCAAGTCCATTGTCTTTCATCGGAATTAATAATCATAGGGAAAAAATTATGTCCTACCTCGTGTATAATTACACCTATCATAGCGTATTTAGTTCTTTCGGAGTAAGTACCATCCGGTTCAGGTCTTCCACCATTAAAGCTAATCATGGGGTATTCCATTCCTATTCGTTTAGAGTGTACTGAAATGGCAACGGGGTATGGATAAACAATGGTATGCTCCGAATAGCATTTTAAGGTGTGGGCAACTACTTTTGTGCTGTATTGCTCCCAAAGTGGATTACCTTCTTTGGGGTAAAAACTCATTGCCATTGTTTTTTTACCGTTAAGGTCAACTGCTAAAGCATCCCATATAAATTTTTTGGAAGAAGCAAATGCAAAATCTCTCACATTTGTAGCACTAAAACTCCAAGTTTTGGTGGCATCAGTAGTAGTTTTTTCATTTTCTTTTGCTTCCTCTTCGGTAATAATAAGTACGGGTTGTTTATATTCATTTTGAGCAGTTGATAAACGCTTACGTTGTTCCGAAGTTAACACATTGTTAGCATTGGTCAAAGTCCCGGTAGAAGCTATAACATGGTTAGCAGGAGCTGTAATGTTTACCTTAAAATCGCCAAAAGGAAGGGTAAATTCGCCTCTGCCCAAAAATTGTTTATGTTGCCATCCTTCCACTTCGTTATAAACCGCCATTCTAGGATAAAATTGAGCAATGGTATAAAGGTAATTTTTTTCTTCTTCAAAGTATTCATAACCCGAGCGTCCACCAATCTCATCTCTATCGTTGATGTTATACCACCATTTTATTTTAAAAGTATAAGAACTTCCGGGCATTAATGGCTTTGGTAAGTCAATTCGCATCATGGTTTTGTTGACAGTAATAGGTAAATCGTTTCCTGAAACATCTTTAACATAATCTAATTTAAAACCACCGTCAAATTCATTATGGATATCAGCCACTTGTTTAAAAGACATTTTTTCATTAATACTTCCTGTTTCAATAAGTTTAGTATCAGAATCTTTGGCTCTCATGTTTTGGTCGAGTTGTACCCATAAATAGGTAAGCTGATCGGGAGAGTTATTTTTGTAGGTAACAGTTTGTTTACCATAAATACGTTGGTTTTTATCATCGAGTGTAATGTCCATTACATAATCGGCTTTTTGTTGGTAATACCCGTGTCCCGGAGCTCCCGAAGCTGTTCTGTAAATATTTGGAGTAGCAAATTCTTCTTTTAATTGTCTGAATTTATTTTTGTTGGTGTTTTCTTGTGCTACTATACTTCCTAAAATGGCTAAAAAGATAAAAGATATACTAATTTTCTTCATTGGTAACTTGATTTTTTATAGTGTGTTTTTCAGTGGTTTTATATTCATTTAATCGAAAATTGAAACGTTCTTCTCCAACGGTTAAATAAATAATATTTACGTGTTCTTCAAAATATTGATTAAATAAAGTAGTTGTTATTGCTACATCGCTAATGGTGGTTATTTCTTCGGAAGTGAAATAAATTATGATATCATCATCATTATTTACTTCTTTTCCGAAATACTTTATGGGTACTACTTTTTGGTTAACCGTTATATAAAAATGTTGTTGAATATAGTGAAATAATAAGCTATCTGCTTTTGGGTGTTCTTTATCAGTTCCTAAAAATAATTCAGGATGACCTTCTTTTTCCATCACATATTCTAAATCATGTCCGATAAATTTTATGGAAGTTTCAAAGTACCGTTGTTGTGAGTTGTAATTTATTTCAGCAATGGTAACGTAGTATTTATGAGGTATAAAGCTCGTTAATAATAAAACAGTGGCTATTTTTAAAAAGGTGTGCATAAAACGTAATCTCATTCAAAAAATGAGCAGCTAAATTAACGATAATTTTTCAGCTGAAGGTAAAATACAAAGTTCATCAATCAAGGTATTTATCTATTAGGAAAACAATAGTTGCCATAGCTCCGGCACCCATTTCCAATTCTCTTTTGTTTACTGCTTCAAACACATCGGTTTCGGCATGGTGGTAGTTAAAATACAATTGAGAATTAATGGCAATACCTATTTGCAACATGTCCGGATATTCATCTCTTAAGGGCATAATATCCACACCACTATAGCCTTTTTTTATTTTCGTTAAATCGTAATCGAATAATAATTTGTTGAAAGATTTTACAAATTCGAGGTGTTCATCAGAACCTAATACATCATAACCTAAAGGTAAAAAACCACCTCTATCGCTTTCGATGGCAGCAAGGTGTTTTTCTTTGTTTTGCTTGGCTAGTTTAGCATAGGTTTTTCCACCAAAATTGCCATTTTCTTCATTCATAAATAATACACAACGTAAGGTATGTTGCGGTTGATAATTCAAGGTTTTTAAAATTCTCAATGCTTCAATAGAATGAACAATTCCAGCTCCATCATCGTGAGCTCCTTCACCAACATCCCACGAATCTAAATGTCCGCCAAAAGTGATGATTTGATCATCTTTTCCTTTCATTTCAGCAATAACGTTGTAAGTTGTTACATTTAGTAAAGTTTTACAATCCATTTCTAAGGCAATTTCAACATTGCCTTGTTTTAACCAAGCAGAAAGCAAATCCGCATCGGCAGTACTAATAGCTGCTGCAGGAATTTTAGGTGTTTTATCATCATAAACCAATGAACCCGTATGCGGATGATGATCTATTGGTGTTGCCATCGACCTGATGATAACCGCTTTTGCTCCTAACTTACTGGCTTCAATAGCACCAAATGCACGCATGGGATAGCAGTAACCATAAGCACTAAAGGTATTGATAAATTTTTGGTCAAATGCCTGATTGATAAACACAACTTTTCCCTTTACTGCTGATTTATCTATGGTTTTCAATGCTTCATAATCTGCTACTTCCACTATTTCTGCTTTTAGTAAGCCGTTAGTAGCAATAGAACCTCCTAAAGCCAATAAATTCAATTTATGAAATTCCTTGTTGGGAGTAGAAATCCATCCTGCTTCTTTGGTGCCTCTTTTCCAATAAGGGGCATTTATTTCTTGTAAATAAACCGTATCGAAACCATAAGAAGAAAGTAGGTTGTAACCCCATTCTACCGCTTTTTGTGCTTCCGCAGAACCAGTAATTCTAGCTCCCACTTGCTTACAAAGCACTTCTAAATTTTTATAGGCATGACCTTTTTCTAAAGCGATATCGTAAATAGAACGAATAAACAAAGAATCACCTTGTGCTTTAAGTAAAAAAGGCGTTAACAAAACTAACAATAAAGCGTATATTTTTTGCATTCTTAACAAATTTTGGAAAGGTAAAAATAAGCAAATAAGCTTTTTGATTTATAAAGTAAGGGAAAATGGTTGAAGCCAGAAATGTTAATGATTTTACTATTTCAACAGCCCAATCAACTCATTAGCCGCTGCAAAAGGAGATTTAGTATTATTCAACACTTCTTTTTCCAATATTTTTAGTTTATCCTGAATAGCTGTATTGTCATTAAACATAGCTATTAATGCCTGATTAATTTCACTTTGTAACCAATGTTTTACTTGTTCTTTTCGTTGCGTATCGAAAAAACCGTTACTTACCACCAAATGCTGAAAATCTTCCATTATTTTCCATATTTCAGGAATATTGGTATGTTCTAATGCTGAGCAAGTTTCAACCTTTGGTGTCCACGCGTTTTTGTTGGGCGGAAATAAATGTAAGGCATTTTGGTAAGTTCTTTTGGCTGTTTTAGCTTTGTCAATATTGTCTCCTTCAGCTTTATTAATAACAAGTGCATCAGCCATTTCCATAATGCCTCTTTTTATGCCTTGCAATTCATCTCCTGCTCCTGCCAACATTAATAATAAAAAGAAATCCACCATTAATTTTACTTCCGTTTCGGACTGACCAACACCAACGGTTTCTACCAATATAATTTCATAACCGGCAGCTTCGCATAAAATAATACTTTCTCTTGTTGCTCTTGCTACACCTCCCAAAGTTCCTGAAGAAGGGGAAGGTCTGATAAAAGCATTTTCCTGAGCAGAGAGTTCGTTCATTCTGGTTTTATCGCCTAAAATACTTCCACTACTTTTATTGCTACTTGGATCTATGGCTAAAACAGCTACTTTTTTGTTTTTTTGTTGAATTAAAAACATTCCCAACGCCTCAATAAATGTACTTTTTCCAACGCCCGGTACCCCAATAATTCCTATTCTAAATGATTTTCCTGATAAAGGCAGACATTTTTCAATAATTTGTTCAGCAATAACTTGGTGCGATTTATTATTACTTTCAATAA
>DATGOR010000376.1:0-27527 GCA_035305805.1 Vicingaceae bacterium
TTTAGAAACAGAACAAATGCCTCTTTAATTCTGAATACAAAGATTGCCAAAAGGATATCCTTTGCTAATTCTTTTGATATTTCTTACGAACACAAACCCATAGTGCCAATAACCAGAACCATTTATACTTTTAAAACAGGGGTATCTTTTGATTTTTAAGCATTAATAACCACTAATGCACTGATAAAGGTGAAACAACATTTGTGTATTCTTAGCAAATGGAGATATCATCCCAACTCAAAAACAGTAATTTCGGGTAAAATACCAATTCTGCCGGGATAACCTAAAAAACCAAGCCCTCTGTTTACATAAATTTGTTGCTGATTTTTTCTGTACAATCCTGCCCATTGAGGGTAGAGGTATTTGGAAGGACTCCATTTAAATCCTGGAATTTCAATGCCAAACTGCATACCGTGCGTATGTCCTGAAAATGTTACAGCAATATCCGGATGATCTTTTAAAATTTGAGCTTCCCAATGAGACGGATCGTGGCTCAACAGTAATTTTACGTCATTAGGTTCACACCCTTGTTTGGCTTTGGTTAAGTCGCCATATTTTGGAAAACGCAAGCTGTGCCCCCAGTTTTCAACACCAACAATGGCTAAACGCTCATTGTTTTTCTCAATAATATGGTTTTCATTGTTTAGTAGTTTCCAGCCTAAATTAGCGTGAATTTCCTTCATCAAACGCATGTTGTGTTGCTTTCCTTCAAGGTCGTCTTTTTGGTAAAAATAATCGCCATAATCGTGATTTCCTAATACAGAGAAAACCCCCAGTTTTGCAGATATTTTTTTTAATGTATCAACAAAAGGTAATGCTTCTTCACTAATATCATTCACCAAATCCCCTGTAAAGAAAACCAAATCAGCTTGTTGTTCATTAATGATTTTTACAGCTTCTTCTAATGGTTCGTTACTCATAAAGCTCCCTGTATGGATGTCAGAAATCTGAACTATTTTCAATCCTTTAAAAGCAGATGGTAAATGAGGAATTTTTAAGCGTTGTTTTCTTACCGTATAATCAAAAGCCGAATTAATCATTCCAAATAACATGGTGCCAAAAGGGATGGCAGAAGCCACAATAGCAGTTTTCTTTAAAAAACTTCTCCTGCTAAGGTTGGTACTTACTTTTTCAGGTCGGAATTTTTTAATAATGTTTTTTTTAATAAACAAATAAACAGACTGTAAATCATACAATGCCACAAATAAAATCCCAATAATTTTTGAAACATAGATGATGAAAATTATCCCCATAAAATAGGTGCGTAGTAGCTTCGGAATAGCTGCTTTATCTACAAAAAAGGAAGAGGTATAACCCAAAGTAATTAATACCAATAAGGTAAACATCCAATAGGCTACACGGATAGTGTTTTTGAATAATGGTCGTAATTTATCTGTAAGGTTTTTTACCGAACGATAGTAGTACCAGTCTATTGCTAAAACAAATAAGGAGGAGGTAATAATAAACTTAAGGTACATTTTTCGTTTTTAGTGTTGTTACAAAATTCCTAAAAACCTTGGTTAGTTGTTGCTTTTTGCTTGTTTGTAGTACAGTTTTTTTGTTAAAAAGCTATAAAATTAAAAATTCAAATTAGCATATTGGTAGTTTTGTGCTTTTATGTTTTTAAAGTACTTCTATACCATTTGTTGTTTTTTCATGCTCACTGTCAGTTCTTTATTGGCACAAAGTAGCGGAAAATCATATTCATTTTCAGGAAGAGTGTATGATGATAAAAATGAAGCACTTCCTTATGTGGCGGTAGCTATTTATAATGTTGCTGATTCTAATTATGTAAAAGGTGGAGCTACTGACATGGATGGAAAATTCAATATCCCTTTGTCCAATGGAACTTATTATGCAAAGCTATCTTTCTTGAGTTTTGAAAACAAAATAATAAAGAATATAATTATTGACAACAAAGGTTTTGAAGTAAAAAAAGTGGTCATGCGTTCCTCAGCTCTAGCACTAGATGAATTTGAAGTGGTGGAAGAAAAGAAATTGATGGAAATGGATTTAGACAAACGTGTTTTTAATGTAGAAAAAGATATTACCAACCAAGGGGCCGATGCTACGGAAGTGTTAAACAATGTGCCTTCGGTTGATGTTGATATTGATGGAAACGTAAGTTTAAGAGGAAGTGGAAATGTCCGTATTTTAATCAATGGGAAACCTTCCGGAATGACTGGGATGAGCACTTCACAAGCGTTAAAACAATTGCAAGGCAATCAGATAGAAAAAATTGAAGTTATTACTAATCCTTCTTCTCGATATGATGCAGAGGGGGAAGTTGGAATTATTAACATCATATTAAAAAAAGATAAAAGAGAAGGAATTAACGGATCGGTAAATGTGGACGTTGGTTTTCCAAGTAATTACGGAGGAGGTTTTAATTTAAACATTAAAAGAGAAAAAATCACTTATTTTTTTGGTTATGGAGTCAATTACAGAGAGTCTCCGGGAAAGAGTATATCCACCCAACGCTTTTTTTATCCCGATACATCTTTTAGTTACGAAAGTGTTTCTGAAACGGAACGAAATACTTTTAATAATAATTTTCGTTCAGGGTTTAGTTTAGATTTGAATGAACATAATTCCATCACCATATCAGGAAGTTACAATGTGGGTGATGCCGATAATAGTGTAGCACTTTCTTATTCTGATTACAATAGTTTGGATGTTCCAACACAAGTAGTTACCCGAGATGAGGTGGAAGACAAAGATTTATCTTCTTATGATGTTTCGTTTAACTATAGAAAAACGTTTACACAAAAAAATAGGTTATTTACTATAGATGCTCAAAAGTCAGGAGCCATGGATTTTGAAGATTCGTTTATCTACCAAAATGCTACTGATGCTTCTCAAAATAGTGTACAAAGCGTGTTTAATAACGAAAAATCGGATGATTGGCTGTTTCAAGCTGATTATGTACACCCGTATAAAGATGGAAAATTTGAGACAGGACTTAAATCTACATTAAGAAATGTAACCAACCCTTATGCAGTGGGGACTTTTAATGACCAAACACAACAATTTGAGGCAGTTCCGGGATTCTATAACGACATGGAATACATCGAAAATATTTATGCGGCATATTTAATGTTTGGCAATCAAATTAAAAAGAAATTTTCTTATCAATTAGGTGTAAGAGCTGAATACTCTGATGTTACCACTATCTTAAGGTTGACCGATGAAGAAAATAATCGTCAATATTTTAATTTATTCCCAAGCGTTCACTTTTCGTATGAATTAAAAAATGAAAATTCAGTGCAGCTAAGTTACAGCAAAAGAATTCAACGTCCGAGGCATTGGTACTTATTGCCATTTTTTAGCTTTAGCGATGCTCGAAATGTATTTTCCGGAAATCCCAACCTTGATCCTGAATTTTCAGATTCTTACGAAGCAGGTTATCTAAAAATGTGGAAAAAAGGCTCGTTATTATCAAGTGTTTATTATCGTTATACAACGGATGTGATTACTAGAATAATTGTGCCTGATGATGAAGGAAATACTACTCGTTTGCCATTTAATTTAGGTACAAGAGATGCTTATGGAATTGAATTTTCAGGCTCTTATGAACCGGTAAAATTTTGGAATGTGAGAGGAAGTTTTAATTTTTTTAGAGAAATACAAGAGGGGGAGTTAAACAGTCAGAACTATGATGCAGACACCTATACGTGGTCAACTCGCTTAAACAATAAATGGACTATTAAAAAGAAAATTAACTTACAAGCATCGTTCAATTACAGAGCTCCAAGGCAGCAAGTTCAAGGAACAAACAAAGCTTTCTACTCTCTTGATGCCGGTTTTTCTTTTGATTTATTAAAAGGTAAAGGAACCATCACATTTAATGTAAACGATGTGTTCAACACCCGTAAATGGAGAGGAACTTCTGAAGGGGATAACTTTATTGCTGTAAACGAACGTCAGTGGCGTTCTCGTTGGGCAAGGTTAAGTTTCTCTTATCGCATTAACCAACAAAAGAAACGTGGTGAAGGCTATCAAAGGGATTTTGATGGTGGCGGTGGCTTCGAAGGGGAGTAATTCTACTTATTTCTACTTATAAAATTTTGTATTTCGCTTTTTTCTCCAACAATTTCTTTAAATTCGTGGGCTTTAAATTTATTGAAACAAAATGAAGTTGCTAAAAACCATTGCTCTACTTCTTATATTGGCAAATGCTAATGCACAAACTAAACAAGAGGTAACCTTAGAAGATATTTGGAAAAATTACAAATTTTACGCTCGCTCGGTTTATGGTATCCGCTCTATGAGTGACGGACTTCATTTTACTACACAAGAGAGAACCAAAGAAGGAGTTAGCCTTGTAAAATATGCCTACAACAATGTTGATAAATCTCAAATTTTGGTTGATGCAGCAGATTTAAAATATGATGGAAATACCATTAGTTTAGAAGAATACGATTTCAGTGCAGATGAAAGTAAATTATTAATCAGCACCGAAGTTTCCTCTATTTACAGATACTCCTCTGAGTCGTTCAATTACATTTATGATGTAACATCTAAAACATTAGCTCCACTCAATACCGAAGAAAAAGTAATGTATGCTACTTTTTCACCGCAAGCCAATAAAATTGCTTATGTAAAAGGGAATAATTTATTTTTTAAAGATTTGGCAAATAACCAAGAAGTACAAATTACTTTTGATGGAAAGAAAAATGAAATCATTAACGGTGCTTCAGACTGGGTTTATGAGGAAGAGTTAGAGTTGGTTAGAGCTTTTGAATGGTCGCCAGACGGAAAAAAAATTGCATTTTTTCGTTTTGATGAAACCCATGTGAAAGAATGGAGCATGAAAATGTATAATGACTTATACCCCGAAGAAGTAAGGTTTAAATACCCTAAGGCGGGAGAAGAAAACTCAAAAGTTTCGATTCATGTTTATCACATTGAAGATAATAGCATAGTTGATATGGTTATTGACCATTCTTATGAATACATTTCAAGAATAAATTGGAGCAACGATTCAAAACAGTTAGCCATACAAACATTTAACAGACATCAAAACCAATTAAACATTCAGCTTACCGATGTTGAAAAAGGAATAGGAAGAGTAATTTATTCCGAAAAAAATGAGAAATACGTGGAGGTTCCTACTACTGAATTTTTAACATCTAAAAATCAATTTGTTATTACCAGCGAAAAAGACGGGTTCAACCATTTGTATTTATATGACATCAACGGAAAGTTAATTAATCAAATCACCAAAGGTAGTTGGGATGTAACAGAATTTTATGGGGTTGATGAGAAAAAAGGAATGGTTTATTACCAATCTGCTGAGGTTTCGCCTTTACAGCGACACATTTATAGTGTTAAACTTAGTGGAAGCAGTAAAAAACAACTAACCACTAAAAAAGGAGAAAATAATGCGGAATTTAGTACCACATTCGATTATTTTATCAATACACATTCCGATGCAAATTCACCTTATTACGTTACCGTGAATGATAATAAAGGCAAAGAAATTTCGGTGATGCAAGATAATGCATTGCTTACTCAAACCTTAAAGCAAACTCGTCTTGGAAATAAAGAATTTTTTAAAATCAACGTTAACGATGTTGAATTAAACGCTTATTCCATCAAGCCTGTAGATTTTGATGAAACAAAGAAATATCCTGTTTTGATGTTTGTTTATGGAGGACCGGGTTCCCAAATGGTAAAGGATAACTGGGGTAGTAACAATTATTTTTGGTTTCAATATTTAGCTTCAAAAGGTTATTTAGTAGTTTGTGTAGATAACAGAGGAACAGGGGCTAGAGGAGAAGCGTTTAAAAAAGTAACTTATAAGCAATTAGGTAAATATGAAGTGGAAGACCAAATAGCGGCAGCAAAATATTTAGCTACTTTGCCCTACATAGATGGTAGCAGAATAGGTATTTTTGGATGGAGTTATGGAGGCTACATGTCGTCACTTTGTATTACCAAAGGAGCATCTATCTTTAAAACAGCTATAGCTGTAGCTCCCGTAACTAATTGGCGTTTTTATGATAGTATTTATACAGAACGCTATATGCAAACCCCACAAGAAAATGAAAATGGATATGACGATAATTCTCCTATTAATCATGTGGAAAAATTAGAAGGAAATTATTTACTTATTCACGGTATTGCTGATGATAATGTTCATTATCAAAATGCTACGGAAATGTCGTTGGCATTAATTAATGCCAATAAGCAATTTACACAAATGGCTTACCCGAATAAAAATCATGGTATTTATGGTGGTAACACTCGTTTGCATCTTTATACCTTAATGACTAATTATATTTTAGAAAATCTTTAATTAATAAATCCAAAAAAATGAATTTAGAAAAAGACGCACAGCTAGTAAAACACCTAAACTCTAAAGGAATAGATGATAGAATGGTAATGGGACACCCTGCCGGATTATTCGTATTGTTTTTTACAGAAATGTGGGAACGATTTAGTTATTACGGTATGAGAGCATTATTGACTGTTTTTTTAATTTCTGAAATCGCAAAAGGCGGTTGGGGGTGGTCCAACGAAGATGCCATGGAACTTTATGCTTGGTACACAGGTTTGGTTTATCTTACACCACTTATAGGAGGGATAATAGCCGATAAATTAACAGGCTACAGAAAGGCAGTTTCTATTGGTGCCTTAATAATGACGTTGGGGCATGCTTCAATGGCTTTAGAAGGAATTAGTAATTCGTTCTTTTTTGCAGGACTCGGATTAATGATTTTAGGGAATGGAATGTTCAAACCGAATATTTCTTCTATAGTGGGGCAACTTTATCCTAACAACAGTTCAAAAAAAGATGCAGGATACACTATTTTTTATATGGGTATTAATGCCGGAGCATTTTTAGGAATGTTACTTTGTGGTTATATCGGAGAAAAATATGATTGGCATTATGGTTTTGGATTAGCCGGTGTATTTATGTTTTTTGGAATGTTGCAGTTCTATTTTGGTCAAAAAATATTTGGAAAAATAGGGCTTTCTCCTAAAAAACAATTGCATTTTGAGATTAACCCAACAGATGAAATAGAAGAAGAAGAAACTCCTGCAAATATTGTAAAAGACAGACTGATTGTGGTAAGTGTATTAATCATATCCAGTATCTTTTTCTTCTTTGCATTTGAACAGGCCGGAGGTTCCATGACAATTTTTGCTAAAAATTACACTCAAAGAGTTTTGGATGGAAGTTCAGGATTGATTTTTAAATGGATAGATGCTTTACTTACTATTTTTCCTGTTGCAATTGTAACATGGGTGCTAGTATCTTTAGCTCGAAAAATCTATAAAAAATATCCCATCACTATATTATTTACAGCATTATCTTTTGTCATTATTTGGATACTTTGTATTTGGAAAGTAAATAGAGAATTTTCTTCTGAAGTTACTGAAGTTACCGTTTCTTGGTTTCAAATACTTAATTCCTTTTTCATTATCACTTTAGCTTCTTCTTTTTCTAAATTATGGGAAAAAGTTTGGAATCCCTCGGGTCCAATAAAATTTGCTATGGGGCTAATTTTGGTTGGAATAGGATTTATTGCTTTAGCGTATGGTGCAAACGAAATTCCACAAGGAGCTACTACCGCAACAGTAAGCATGGTTTGGTTAATATTAGCGTACTTTTTCCATACAACAGGAGAGCTATGTTTGTCTCCGGTAGGGTTGTCGTATGTATCAAAACTATCTCCCGCAAAATTTGTAGGATTAATATTTGGATTATGGTTTACAGCTTCATTTATCGCTAATTTACTTGCAGGATATACCGGATCATATATTGATAAAATTTCTAAGGCTTACTCTATGTCGGTGTTCTTTTTAATTATTGCTGCATTGCCAATTTTTGTGGCTCTCTTATTGATGATTTTTAACAGTAAGCTAACTAAAATGATGCACGGCATAAAATAATAATGGTAATTTTGAAATATATTAATGTGGTATCACTTTTGTTACTAGTTTCCACTAAATAAACATTACTATGAAAATTTTAAAACACAACACCGTAATTATTGTCTCAACAATTGCTTTAGGATTGATAACCTTATCATTCATAAATAAAGATGACAAAAAAAAGCAAGAAACATCTCAAACTGAAACTGAATACAAAGCTAGTATGGAAGGTTGGGAGGTTGATGTGAATATAGCGTATGAAAAATCAAAAAAAACAGGAAAACCCATTTTAGCCAACTTTACAGGAAGCGATTGGTGTGGTTGGTGTATTAAATTAAAAAATGAAGTTTTTGTTAAACCTGAATTTAAAGCTTGGTCAAAGAAAAATGTAATTTTATTAGAATTAGATTTTCCAAGAAAAAAACAAATTCCTGAAGAAATTAAACAACAAAATTACGGGATGCAGCAAGCTTTTGGCGTAAGAGGATATCCTACTATTTGGGTGTTTAATTTAAGTAAGAACGATGAAGGACAATTTAGCATAGATGCTATTGGGAAATCAGGTTACGTAGCAGGTGGTCCATCCAAGTTTCAGGAAGGAATTGATGCCATGATTAAACAATACAATGAAAAAAAATAATAATAGAATAACTAAAAAGAAACCGACCATTGAGTCGGTTTTTTTTTATGGTTTAAAAAGTAAGGTTTCAATTTATTTTATAGTTACATTTGTTAGTATTATTCACTAAAATAAAAGAAATGAAACTACTTGATGAATTTAAAAAGTTTGCCATTAAAGGAAATGTAATGGACATGGCTGTAGGTGTAATCATCGGTGCAGCTTTCGGTAAAATTGTTACTTCATTTGTAAATGATGTAATTATGCCACCTATAGGAATTTTAATAGGAGGGGTTAAATTTTCTGAACTAAAATTAGTATTAAAAGAAGCTGTAGGCGAAACTCCTGCCATCACTTTAAATTATGGTAATTTTCTTCAGGTAACTTTTGATTTTTTGATCATAGCTATGTCTATCTTTTTGGCGGTAAAGATGCTTAATGCTGCAAAGAAAAAAGAAGAAGCTCAACCAGCAGCACCGCCTGCACCAACTAAAGAGGAAGTCTTGTTAACCGAAATTAGAGACTTATTGAAAAAATGAGTTGGGTGATATTGGTGATAGCGGGCTTGTTTGAAGTAGCTTTTGCATTCTGCTTAGGTAAAGTAAAAGAAACTAGTGGAACTACTGCGACACTATGGTTTTTAGGCTTTTTACTGGCTCTTTCAATTAGTATGTTCCTATTGGTAAAAGCTACACAGCATTTGCCAATAGGAACTGCTTATGCAGTTTGGACAGGTATTGGAGCAGTAGGAACAGTATTAACGGGAATTTTCTTCTTTAAAGAACCGGCAGATTTTTGGCGAATGTTTTTTATCACCACATTAATTGTATCTATTATTGGATTAAAATTAGTAACAAAGTAAATTAAATCAATCAATCAGGTATTCAGAATCTTCATCGGGAATACGGATGTTTCTAAAGCCTTTCTCCAATAATTTCTCTCTAAATTCTTGCTGTACTTCGTAGGTTCCATGTACTAAATACATTTCTTTAACTTTTGAGGGATGCTGCTGCATCAAAAATTCAATCATTTCTTCGTAATCTCCGTGTGCACTGTATTCTGTTATGATTTCAATGTCAGCTTTCACTTCAATTTCTTCTCCGTATATTTTTACTTTTTCAGTTCCTTGCATTAATCTGTTTCCTAACGTAAAAGGAGCACAATAACCTACTATCAATACGGTGTTTTTTTTGTCTCCCAAATTATTTTTTAGGTGATGGACTACCCTTCCTGCTTCCATCATACCTGAGGCTGAAATGATAATACAAGGCTCAGCGGAGTTGTTGATAGATTTTGAAATTTCTACATCTCTAACATAAATTAACCCGTTAAAACCAAAAGGATTAGCGTCTGTTTTCATGTATTCTCTAATTGATTCATTATACGCTTCAGGGTGATTAATTAGTATTTGTGTGGCGTTGGTTGAAAGAGGGCTGTCAACGTAAACAGAAATTTTAGGAAGTTTTCCTGCCGTTTCCAATTGATCTAGGGCATAAATAATTTCTTGAGTCCTTCCTAAGCTAAAAGCAGGAATAATCAATTTTCCTTTTTTTTCTACACAGGTATAATATACCGTATTTAGTAATTTATTGATGGTTTGTTCTGTGTTATCGTGCAAACGATTGCCGTAGGTAGATTCACAAATAATATAATCTGCCGGAGGAAATGGTTTAAAACTTTTTATTATTTGGTGTTTTTTTCTACCAATATCACCGGTAAAGCATAAACGATGTACTTGACCATTTTCTTTGATTTTTAAGTTAACAGCAGCTGCTCCTAAAATATGTCCGACTACGGTAAAGCACACTTCAATTTCTTCATCAATTTCAAACCATTCATCATAATCTTTACCCACAAATTGCAAAAGTGATTTTTCAGCATCTTCAATGGTGTAAAGAGGTTCAATAGGCTCTAATTCTTTTTGAATACGAGCTCTATTAATATATTTCATATCCGACTCTTGAATATGAGCACTGTCCACCAACATAATTTCACATAAATCTAAGGTAGCTTTTGTACAGTAAATTTTACCTTTAAACCCTTGCTTTACTAAATAAGGGATAGCTCCTGAATGGTCAATGTGAGCATGAGAAAGAATGCAAACATCAATTTCAGAAGGTTCAAAGCCTAAATCTTTATTGTAAGATTTTCTTTTTGCATCTTCTCCTTGAAACAAGCCACAATCTAATAATATATTTTTTCCACTCCAAGTAGTAATTAAATGTTTGCTTCCTGTTACAGTTCTTGCAGCACCTTTAAAGTTTATTTTCATGTGTTGTTTGAATTAAAAATTAGTTAAAATTACACATAGGATTTGGTAATAATTACCTCTAACAATATAAATTTAATGGAGGAAATAAAGATATCTATTCTTCTACTTTTTCTAAATTAACAATACCATTCAATTGTGCTAAAGATTTTTTATTAATAGGAGAATTCATGGCCTCAATGATAGATTTTTTTTCTCTTGGGGTAAGGTGCCAACTTAAAGAAACTCTGCTTTGCTCATTTTCTAGTTCAAAATCAATCACATGCAGTGGTTGTTGAATATCATCGCTTAGGTATTGTATCATGTCATCCAAGTTATAATCTTGAATAGCAAAAAGATTATTATATATACTTCCAATGGGGGTGGAGAAAGTTTCGGCAATACTCCTTAACGGATTGTCGGCAATGCTTTTATCTTTTTCTTTGTCTCTTATTTGTATAATAATAACTCCGGAAGTATTTTCATCTATCCATTTTCTAAATGTATGTATATACTTAAAAGTAGTGATGGCTCCATAATTATCTCTTACACCGGCATCTAAAACATTTATTTGAGGAGAGGTAGGCAAAGTAACACTTGGCATAATGTAGGGGAAAGTAGCACTCATTCTTATAGCACTAGTAAATCGCAAGTTCATGGCATCTTGATGCTTAAAAAGTCTAGTAAATTCTACATTTTCTGCAATCGGGCTATTTAGGGTATTATTTGAAGGAACATTGTTACTTAAATAAGAAATAGGCTGTGTTGAAATAAGTAATCTTCTTCCATCATTACTAATAGTAGGAGAGAAAATCATCGCAGGAATTTCAGCATTTTTTTCAGGAATTACATAATCTTTCAAACGTTTGTTTAAAACGTTGTTGGTGTTAATTAATAACTGCCTTTCAAAAGCATAGCCTCTGTCTTTTAGGTAAACATACTTTCCATCATCATAGGTTTTAAAGCGAATAAAAAAATCATTGGTAGCAATGCTGAATGCTATAGGATTTAATAAATCTTTCCCCATATTTTCTACATGTTGGTAACTTAGGAAATCGGTGTTAGCTTTTCTATTTTTATCACGAAGGTAAAGTTCTCGGTAATAAGCCGCTCCTACCATACCACCGGATGACCCTGTAATAAGGTGGATATTTTTAAAAAATTCTTGTTGGTAAATGCTATCTAAATAATGTAAAGTGTAATAAGTCCACATCATTGCCCTTGAGCCACCACCGCTGGTATTTAGTAGAATTAATTTTGGTTTTTCTAGGCCTGTTTTCTTTTTCCATTCGTTTAAAATGCTTATGGTATTGGCTTTATCTTTAATGTTGTTTTCTTCGTTAAATCTAAGTTCGTTCAGTTTTTTAAGCGAATAATCAGCTTTGCTAGTATTATAATTCAATCCATAAGCCATATTGGCGTAAGAAAATACTTGATTTTTTGATAGTTGATTAATGATAATCAGTAAAGCAATGAAAGCAAATGTAGTCCACCCTTTTAGCCAAGTATGTAAGGCACTTAAAATAATTAAAACCATGGTAAAAAAAAGAATAACACTTGCACTGGCAGGAATAATAAAAATGGGGTTTTCATGGAATAAACCAAGCACGATGTAAGATATAAATACTACAATTTCAAAAAAAGATGCATTCAAATGATTGTGTTTTGTAATGGACTTTAACATTTCTGTATCGTAATGAGAGATATCTTTTGCCGCTTTTGATTTAAAAGGTGTTGTAAGGTAAGTTTCAACATGCCATTTTTCTCTCTTTTTCAGAAAATTATATAAACTCTCATCTCTAAGAAACAAAGTGCTTATTGGTTTTCCGCTGTCTTGTTCGGGGGTAATTCCTAATTTGGTAAAAATATTTTTATTGGTGGACAAAAAGTAAGTTAATGATACCAAAATATTAATAGTATAGCCGCCTACAATTCCTATGACATATATGGAAATATCAAAAAAGTTACTATTTTCATTTTCCAAGTGATAGAAAATAACCTTATAAATGTAAAAAAGCATAAAAAGTAGTGGTATTAAGGAATTGTTGATGCAATAAACAACAAATGGCCTACGAAGAGAAGCAATAAATTGAAATCGACCACTATTAATGATATAACCGGTAATATTATAGGTCATAACAAATCCACCAATGGAAAATCCCATAATAAAATAAGACCAAAAGCTTATTTTATTGAGGTATTCCGGAGCTAAAAATAAGTAGGGGATACCATATTTATTAGCAAATGATTCACTAACGATGGCAAAAAGTAAAATCCAAAAAAGTATTAACAAATGATTTCTTTTTAGGTTAACTAAAAAGAGTTGAACCGGGAAGAAAAAAATTATTTTCCGAATCATGTTGTTGTTGAAATCATAAGTGAATACCCTAAAACTGGTAATTTCTACGGAATATCACTTAGGATGTTTAGTATTTTGGGTCTTTTTTTGAGATTTTATCGGCAAGTTTCCCCGTAGCATTAATTAAATATTTCAGCACATCAAAATAAAGGGTTATAATCAGCAATACGGACATTAACCAAATAATGATAATATTGAACCAAAAGGTATCAATGGATACACCAAATACTTTTTTTACCGGAGCATAAAAGTGTGCTCTAAAGCTGTTCGGTTCAAGGTAAATAGGATCTATTTTTTGATATAAGTTGCCTTCAAACTCTAAGATTCTATTTAGCTCATTTTTATTTTTCACAAAATCAGAAAGAGCATCGTTAGTATAGTTGTTTTTCATATCAATAAACAAGGCTTTTGAAACGGAATCTGCATTTAACTTAGTAGCTAGTGCATCTTTTTCCTTGTTAGCTTGTTTAAATTTAGTTAAATAATGTTCGTTTAAACTGTTGAGGTAGAAATTAGTAGCTCTTATTGTTTTAATGTCAATTTTTTCCGGGTATAAGTTGTTTAATTCATCAAAAGCAACTTTTGGATTATTGGCTAGTTCTTTAGTAATTTCATTTCTAAGTAATAACAAAGCTTCGTCAATATATTCTTTCTTTTCTTCTTTGCCCAAGTTGTTTTCAACGCCACTAATTTTTTCTTTTAATTTAGATAACCAAAAGTTTTTTCTGAATTCTGCTTGTTTTAAGTCTTTGTCTAGTTCATAAAACTGAGATTCAAACGCATTTTCTTTAAATTGATAAACTGCTAATGCTTCGTAAGCCCAACGAGATGCCATTACTTCGCCCACCAAAGGCACATGAGTTGGGTTGGTAACTACAGGGTTTAATTTATCAAACTTTACAATAACACCACTTAATAAAAGTTGGGGTATTACCAAAAAGGGAATTAAAATATAAATGGTTACAGCTGAATTAAAACTAGCTGAAATATTTAATCCCATCATATTGGCAAAACAAGCGGTGGTAAATAACACCAGCCAATAAGCCATATTCATGCCTTGAATACCTAAAATAGCATTTCCTACCAATACAAAAGTGAGTGTTTGTATGGCAGAAATTACAAACATAATGGCTATTTTAGAATACAAGTAACTTGATTTACTTAAGTTCAAAAATTTCTCTCTTTTACGTATTTTCTGGTCTCGTATAATTTCTTCGGCACTAACAGTTAAACCAATGAATAGAGCAACAATAACAGCCATAAACATGTAAGCTGGTAAGTTTTCATTCTCTCTGAAAATATAACCTAATTCATTGCTTTGGTCAGTGTTGTAAAAACGTACTAAAAAAGCAAGAATAAACGCTAAAATAGGAGCTTCTAAAAAGTTAATGAGTAAATATTGTTGATTGGTAAGTTTAGATAAAACATCACGTGTAATAAAGACCTTAAACTGATTCCATTTATTAGGGATGTTAAAACTAATTTTTGGTGCGGTAGAGATATTATTAAACTTTTCAGCTAATTTTTTTGGCTCAATCAGTTCCAAATATTTCTTGTACCACTCTTGTGGAGTAACTTTTCTATTATCTGTGGCGTGCCCGTATTCATCAACTACACGGGCTTCAATAATATTAAAGATTTGTTCAGAATTTACATTACCACAAGTAATACATTCACTTTCGCTACTATTTACGTGGTTTACTTGTTCTTTAAAATAGATTACTGCATCAACAGGATTTCCGTTGTATATGGGGTATCCGCCTGTATCTAAAATTAATAAGTTGTCAAACATTTTAAAAATATCTGACGAAGGTTGGTGAATTACCACAAACACCAGCTTGCCTTTTAAGGCTAACTCCTTTAGTAAATCCATGATGTTTTCAGAATCTCTGGAAGATAACCCTGAAGTTGGTTCATCCACAAAAAGAACAGAAGGTTCTCTAATTAATTCTAAAGCTATGTTCAATCGTTTACGCTGCCCACCACTTATGGTTTTATCTAATGGGCTTCCTACTTTTAAGTCTCTGGCTTCATAAAGACCAATACTCATCAATACATCAGCCACTTTCTTTACCAATTTATCTTCCGGAAGGTCGGCAAAGCATAAACGGGCATTGTAATATAAGTTTTGAAATACGGTCAGCTCTTCAATTAACAAATCGTCTTGCGAAACGTATCCGATAACTCCCTCAATTTTCTCTGGTTCTTTATGAATGTCAATACTGTTGATGCAAATTTTTCCGGTAGTTGGTGCATAAGTTCCATTTAATAAATTTAGTAAAGTGGATTTACCGGCACCACTTGCTCCCATAATTCCTACCATTCTGCCAGATTCTTCAGTAAAGCTGAAATGGTGCATCCCCATGTTGCCGCCTTTAAATCGGTAGGTAATGTTTTCTACATTAAACACAATACGTTCAGCATCATCATTTTCAAAAAATTTGGAAATAATATCGCTATAGTAAATAGGTTGTACCCTTGAACTTCTAATGGAAGATCCTTGGTTTAATAAGCTGGATTGTGATTTTCTAAGAATAATTCCATTAAGGTATAATTCATTATTACCAAAATAACGAACAAAAAATAAGTTTACGCTTTCAATTTTAATGATTCTCAGTTCACCTACAATGCCTTCAGAATAAATGTGCTTACTTTTTGAATGCGGATTTTCTTTATGGTTGCTAACTACCAAAAGATTGGGAGAATCAATAGGCTCGTCTATTTTGTTTTTTACAAATTGCAAACATAAATCGTGTTCTTCTTTTGCTATATTAAATGTTTCAGATACAGTAGAAACAAATTCTAATTCTTGTTCAGACGGATTGTTGTTGGCGTAAATAAATTCTAACAGACGAATTAGTACAATTATTTTTTGTTTTTGAGCAAGTTCTTCGTTTATCTGTGTACAGATTAAAAGAATTTTTACTGAGTTAACCGATGTTCTTTTTTGTTTTTTAGAACCGTCAGCTTTTCTAGTTTTTTCCTCAATAAATTTATCATAAAGAGCCAAATACTCTTCTACCAATTGCTGGTTGAGTTGTTGTGTTAAGAAAGAAATTACAATTGCTCTACTTTTTTCTGAAGTATCGGTCGCTTCCGAAACTATCGAAAACAATTGCATCAGTGCTTTAAGTATTCTTTCGCTCATTTATGGAATTTTTAAAAAAAAAGGCATCATTTTAATTTTAAACAATGCCTTTGATAATGCTTTCTAACTATTTTTATTGTTTAAAACCAACCAGTAATACGGCACAACCAGAAGCAGAAACGTTTGGATCTAATTGTGCTTCAATAATACAGTCTAAGGTGTTAGTAATTTTAAAATCCCAGTAAGGAGCGTTACTGTATTCTTTATTGGTAAATAGTAAGTTTCTTTCTTTATCGTAAACTGAAAAAATTAAGTTTCCATTTGAAAAACCACTACAAGCAGCAAAACGATAAGTGCTACCGCCATAAAGAACCATGTTAAATTCAGCAATTTCGTCATCTAACAACAATGCTCGATAGTTTTGCCCATCAGAAATATAAGTTTTTGTCATATTACTTTCGCAAAGTGTAGCAACAGTGTCGCATGGCGATTGAGCAAAGGCGGCATTAAAAGATAAAAAGGTTACTGCTAAAAAGATTAATTTTAAACCTGCTTTTTTCATTGTCATAATTTTTATTGTTGAAGTAGGACTGACCTACAAAATAGCTTTTTTATTGAGATTAACTGATTAATTCAGCTCTTATTTTTGCAACTTTTTCTGTAATTTGTTTTAATACATCAGCCGAAATATTAACGCTAGTAGTGCTGTTTACGGTTGTGGTTTTATTTTCTACATCAACAGTAGGTTCCACGTAGGTGTAAACGATTTCAACCTTTTCAAAAATTTCATTTAACTCCATTAAATCATCTACCAAAGTAGAGAATTCAGGCTCATCGTAATAAGGAGTTAATAGTTTAATAAGATTGTTTACCGTATTTTTTTGCTCGCCAACACGATTAATAATTTCCTTATTAGAAGTCATTTCTGCACTATTGGTAGTAAAATATAAACTTTCTACCCAACCACCGGCAAGAACTAATGCACCAATATGGTTTTGATCGTTATTTTTTAAATATTTATCACTTGATTTGTAGGCTTCAGAAACTAAAGAAAGTACAGAATCTTGGTTGCCAATGTTTTTCTCGAAACGTTCTACTAATTCCATGTCAAATGCACTGCTAACTCCTAAATCATCACCTAATGTTTTTACGGCAGTTAGGAAAGAAATGGCATCTTGAGTTTGATCGTATAAAGTTACATAACCTAAATCGGCACCGTAAATACCTAAATTAACAGCTTTTTTAAAGTTAGTTGAGTAGCCGGTAACTTTTGAAGGTACATTTAAAATATCCTTATTGTAGGTAACTCCTGAATTTTTAATTAAAAAAGCCGTTTGAATAGGAGAGGGAATGCTAAAAACTTTTCCATCCAATTCTAATAATTGAGGGCTTTTGGTGTCTTTTTGTTCCACATCAACATTTTCTGTTGTGTCATCTTTAGGTTTGTCATCACCGCAAGCTACTATGAAAAGTGCTGCAAAAGACAATATTAATGCTTGGTTCTTTAAATTGAAATAGGTTGTCATTTTTAATGATTTAGAATTATTTTCCATAGATGCAAATAAACAAAAAATCTTTAACAGTAAAAAATAAATATCATATATGTTTAAAAATCATTACTAATCGTTAAATATTTTGCTTTTTATAAAGATATACTTTAGCAACAATCCGCTTATTAAAGCTACTATCAAATAGATAATCCCTATAAAATACGCTTGAAAAATGATTTTTCCGATGGCAAAAAGTGTAGCATAGGTGAGTGAAATAGCTAATATCCAACACAAAAATAAAATTGGTAATTGAGATTTCTCCTGAGGGAGTTTTAGTTTTTCTCTAACGCTGTTCCATGCTCCCTGTGGTTTTACTTGTAAATAAAAATTAGCTAATGTTTGGTCACTTTCTTTTGGTGTGAGTAATGTAATGCTTACCCAGCAAATAGTAGTAAAAAGAGTTGTAAATAACAAAATACCTTCGTTATCTATAAATGGATTGCCTGCGTTACAAGATCTTTCGAATAAAGGAGCAATGGCAAAATTGGCTAATAAATAGCCTCCTATTGGAGCAATAGTAGCGGTTATTTCACTCCAAATATTTATTCTGCTCCAATACCATCGTAAAATCAAAACAGCACCTAAACCTGCCGATGAAGCTATTAAAAACCTCGCTGCTCCATCTATGGTTTCTATAAAAGTGGTGATAATTAAAGCCAGTACCATTATTAATACGGTGAAAATTTTACCTGTTTTCACCAATTCTCTATCTTTAACTTGCTTTCCGTTAGATTCTTTTACATTTTTATAAAAATCGTTGGTTAAATAACTAGCTCCCCAATTTAATTGGGTAGAAATGGTGCTCATATAAGCACCTAAAAATGCAGTGAAAATAAGGCCTTTCAACCCTGTAGGCATAAAATCTCTCATGGCAAAAACAAAACCGTTTCCTGCATTTTCCAAAGTAAGTTCGGGGTAAACTACCAATGCACACAAACCTACAATAATCCAAGGCCACGGACGAAGTGCATAATGTGCTACTTGAAAGAAAAGGGTGGCTAAAATGGCGTTTTTTTCATTTTTTGTGCTCATCATACGTTGAGCAATATAACCACCACCTCCCGGTTCATTTCCGGGGTACCAACTTGCCCACCATTGGATAGCTACAAAAGAGAAAAAAGCTCCAATGGTAAGTCCAAACGAACCAATTTGACTGGGTAATTCACTCCCTAATGTAGGGAAAAAGTTAAATTTCCATTCAGGTAAGGCACTTTTTAATCCCTCCATACCTCCAACTTTCTCCGAATTTAACATGAGAATAGCCAAGATGATACAACCTCCCATTGCTAAAACAAATTGGACACTATCTGTAATAGCAACTCCCAACAAACCTGAAAGAGAAGAATAGATTGCTACAATAACCAATAAGGCGGCAATAATATAAAATGCTGTTGTATAATCTACATTTAAAAAAGTCATGATGATTTTGAGCATGGCAGCATTGACCCAACCAATGATGATACAATTAAAAAACACGCCCAAATAAAATGATTTGAAATACCTAAAATACTTAGCGGGTTTTCCGGAATACCTTAATTCTATAAATTCTAACTCGGTAAGTACATTGGCTTTTCGCCACATTTTGGCAAAGAAAAAAGTGGTTAACATTCCGCCAATAAGCATGTTCCACCATAACCAATTTCCCGAAACGCCATTTTTTTTAATAACTTCGGCAACCCATAGTGGAGTGTCTGCAGCAAATGTGGTAGCTACCATAGAGATTCCTGCGATATACCAAGGCAAGTTTCTTCCTGCTAAGAAAAAATCTGCTAATGAACCGCTTGATTTACCTTTGTACTTAATGCCTATGAATAAACTAATGGCTAGAAATACAATGACTATTAACCAATCTATTGGTGCTAACATAATTATTAAATAAATAAGCTGAAAAGTAGGAAAGTTTCCTCAAACAGTCTTAATTTAGTTTTTTTGATTATTAACAAATTTAGAACAATAACTAATATGCCCCCCATTCATTATCAGCAAATACATGCCTATTCGAAATTAGAACTACTTGCCAAACAAGTGGTAGAGGGGTTTATTACCGGTTTGCATAAAAGTCCGTTTCATGGTTTTTCGGTAGAATTTGCCGAACACCGACTATACAATACAGGAGAATCTACCAGGCATATTGATTGGAAACTTTATGGTAGAACTGAAAAGTTATTTGTTAAACGTTACGAAGAGGAAACAAATTTAAGGTGCAGGTTAATTATCGATACCTCTTCATCCATGTATTTTCCTGAGATTAATTATGAGGATAATAATCAGTTTAATAAAATAAAATTTTCTGTATATGCAGCAGCAGCCCTGATGATATTGCTAAAAAAACAACGAGATGCAGTAGGGTTAAGTATGTTTTCCAATCATTTAGAACTTCATTCTGATACCAAATCTAATCAAGTTCATCATAAATTTTTAATGCATGAATTAGAAAAAGCATTAGCACAACCATCTAAAAACATTACAACATCTACTGTAGAAGCTTTACATACGATTGCAGAGACTATTCATAAACGTTCGTTAATAATTTTATTTAGCGACATGTTGGATAATACCTCTAATGAAAGCGAACTTTTTGAAGCGTTAAAACACTTAAAATACAATAAGCACGAGGTAATATTGTTTCATACTTATGACAGAAAATTGGAAATTGATTTTGAGTTTGAAAACAGACCTTATCAATTTATAGACTTAGAAACAGGTGAACAAATTAAGCTTCATCCCGCAGAAGTAAAGAAAAACTATATTGAAAATATGCAGAAAAGAAAAGATACTTTGCGATTAAAATGTTTGCAATTTGGGATTGATTTTGTTGAAGCAGATGTAAATCAGGGGTTTAATTCCATACTTCAAACATATTTGATAAAAAGAGCAAAAATGCTGTAATTTTTTTTTTGAAATGTTTTGCAGATTTAAAAATTGAAGTATATTTGCAGCCCTCAAAGGGAGATATTTTTTAGGATATCAAATTAACGTTCTTTTTAAAAGAAAACATAAAATTACTTTTAAAGTAATTGGTCCGGTAGTTCAGTTGGCTCCATAAAATTGAAATCTATGATTTCGAAAATTTTACGAGAGTCCTCGAAAAAAGAAAAAAGTCAGCGATTTTTATTTTTTCGGGATTAGAATACCTGCCAATTATTAATGAAGAAAAAAAATACTTTTAAAGTATTGGTCCGGTAGTTCAGTTGGTTAGAATACCTGCCTGTCACGCAGGGGGTCGCGGGTTCGAGTCCCGTCCGGACCGCAAAACAAATCTTAGAAGCCTCGAAAACATTTATTTTCGGGGCTTTTTTTGTTACCTCTTATTTTATTGATGAAAATTATTTTAATAGATTATTTGAAATATCAATTTGTTTGTTAAGTGATAATAATTTCATTTCCCACCTACCATTTTTTTAATTTCATTTAGTTTCATAAGAGCTTCAACAGGAGTAAGGGTGTTGATGTCTATATTAACTAACTCTTCTTTTATTTGTTCTAAAACAGGATCGTCTAATTGGAAGAAGCTTAATTGCATGTCTTCTACTGTCGGTTTTGATTTAATGTTGCTTTTTTTATCGGAATTATTACCTACATGAGCACTCTCTAATTGTTTCAAGATGTCGTTGGCACGATGCAGCATAATTTGTGGCATCCCTGCCATTTTTGCCACATGAATACCAAAGCTATGATTACTTCCTCCGGGAATTAGTTTTCTTAAAAAGTGAATTTTATTATTGATCTCCTTAACCGAAACATTGTAATTCTTAATTCGCTTAAAGTTATTGGTCATATCGTTAAGCTCGTGGTAATGTGTAGCAAACAATGTCTTTGCTTTTGTGGGATGTTCGTGTAGGTATTCAGCAATACTCCAAGCAATAGAAATCCCATCGTAAGTACTTGTGCCTCTACCAATTTCATCCAGTAAAATTAAACTTCGATCTGATAAATTATTGAGGATACTAGCTGTTTCGTTCATCTCTACCATAAAAGTAGATTCTCCTTGAGAAATATTATCGGAAGCCCCAACACGAGTGAATATTTTATCAACAACACCAATAGTAGCATGTTTTGCAGGTACATAAGCACCAATTTGAGCCATTAATGTTATCAATGCGGTTTGTCGGAGTAAAGCAGATTTACCTGACATATTGGGCCCGGTAATCATTATAATTTGTTGTTGATTATCGTCTAAATAAATATCATTAGCGACATAATTCTCTCCAATAGGGAGTTGTTGTTCAATAACCGGGTGTCTGCCCGATTTAATATCTATGACTTTGCTATCATTTACCTCAGGTTTAGTATAGTTATGTTCTTTAGCAACAGTTGCAAAGGAGAGTAAACAATCTAGTTGTGCAATTAAAAGTGCATTGAGTTGAATAGGTTGGATATAATCTGCTAATTCCAAAACCAAATCATTAAATAATTGCGTTTCTAAAGCAAGAATTTTTTCATCAGCACCTAAAATTTTACTTTCGTATGCTTTTAGTTCTTCAGTAATATAGCGTTCGGCTTGCGTAAGTGTTTGTTTTCTATGCCAAGTTGCAGGAACTTTGTCTTTATGTGTATTTCTAACTTCTATATAATAACCAAAAACGTTGTTAAAAGCAATTTTTAGACTAGGGATTCCGGTGTTTTTTCCTTCCCGTTCTTGTATGTCCATTAATGCATCTTTTCCGGAATTTAAAATACCTCTAAGTTCATCTAATTCTTCTGAAACCCCTGCTTTAATAACATTTCCTTTTTGAACAGCTACAGGAGCATCGTCTTGTATTTGTTTGTCTATTTTATCTTTTAGAATGGTACACGGATTTAGTTGTTCGCCTATTTTCTTTAGGGCAGTATTTTCTATTGACAAACAAGCCGATTTAATTGGTGCTATAGCGTGTAGTGCTTTTTTCAACTGAACCACCTCTCTGGGACTGATACGAGCAGTAGCCACTTTAGAAATTAACCGCTCTAAATCGCCAATTTCTTTAATGGAAGTGTATAGTTGTTCTGCTAATTGCGATTGATGAATAAATGTTTCTACAATTTGTAAACGTGCTTTAATTGGAGTAATGTCTTTTAACGGAAGTGTTACCCATCTTTTCATCAAGCGAGATCCCATGGGAGATACTGTAGTATCTAATATATCGATTAAGGTTTTTGCATTTTCGTTAGGAGAGTAAATTAGTTCTAAATTTCTAATAGTAAAGCGATCTAACCAAACATATTTTTCTTCTTCAATTCTTGATAATCCGGCAATATGCTTAATTTTTTCGTGTTGTGTTTCTGATAAGTAATGTAAAGCAACTCCTGCAGCAACAATAGCTCCAGAGAAATCTTCTACACCAAAACCTTTTAATGAATTGGTTTGAAAATGATTTTGCAACGTTTCTCTACCAAAATCTTCTGTAAAAACCCATTCATCTATACCGTAAGTGTAAAATTGATGTCCGAAAGTTTCGTGGAAAAGTTTTTTATCGTTGCGTTTGTACAAAACTTCCGAGGGTTTAAAACCATGTAAAAGTTTGTCAATGTATTCAATACTTCCTTCAGCAGTTAAAAATTCACCGGTAGAAACATCTAAAAATGCAACACCAGCACCCTTTTTGGTGAGAGCAACAGCAGCTAAAAAATTATTAGACTTATGGTCAAGAATTTGATCGTTAAGGGTAACACCCGGAGTAACCAATTCGGTAACGCCACGTTTTACTATTTTTTTCTCTTTACTAGGAGCTTCTAGCTGATCGCAAATAGCTACACGAAGACCAGAACGTACTAATTTGGGTAAATAGGTATTTAGTGAGTGATGTGGGAAACCTGCCAGTTCTAATTTGGATGAGCCATTGTTTCTTGAAGTAAGCACAATACCCAAAATATTGGCTGCCTTAACGGCATCTTCACCAAATGTCTCGTAAAAATCTCCTACTCTAAACAATAATAAAGCATCAGGATACTTTGCTTTAATAGCGTTGTATTGCTTCATTAAAGGAGTAGTTTTTTCTTCT
This sequence comes from Vicingaceae bacterium, assembly GCA_035305805.1. Taxonomy (GTDB): domain Bacteria; phylum Bacteroidota; class Bacteroidia; order Flavobacteriales_E; family Vicingaceae; genus BRH-c54. Next base: position 23,730 of record DATGOR010000376.1, read on the forward strand.
TTTATTTTCTTTTTCAAGGCTATAGTCATCAGTTTTTATATTCCTACACAAACTTAAAGCATTGTTCCAAAAATTTAAAAAATTCACTCTAACAACTAATCAATAGTTATTAACACTATCAGAAATTCATTAAATTAGGTTGAAGTGAAGTTCAACTGGTAATTAATTTTATAGTGTTTTGTAAATTAAATTTTATTTAAATTAAAACCTAAAAATCACATAATTAAATAGATATTTCCTGAGAACATAAAAACGTGTATTTTTTTTTAGGTTTTGTTTCGTAAAGTAAAAAGTAGTGCTATATTTGCACCTCCAAAAAAAAGACGTTCTTTTATTGGAAAACGGGGTGTAGCGTAGCCCGGTTATCGCGCCTGCTTTGGGAGCAGGAGGTCGCAGGTTCGAATCCTGCCACCCCGACTGAAAAAGGCTTAATTGCCTTTTTTAATTTATACCGGATTGGTCGCGTAGCTCAGCTGGATAGAGCATCTGCCTTCTAAGCAGACGGTCAAAGGTTCGAATCCTTTCGCGATCACAAAAAAACCTCACCTTATTAAGGTGAGGTTTTTTCTTTTAATGAGAAATCAATTACTGTATTTTTACCTTTTTCAAGCTTAATAAATTTATAGGATTAATACCCAAACCAGTTACATTCTTTTGAGTTAGACGAACTACTTCATCATAATATAAAATAACTACCGGAGCTTCATCAATGATGATGTTATCCATGCGTTGATAATATTCGTATCTAGCAGAATCACTAGTCTCTTTTTGAGATAATTCATACAACGCATCAAATTCCGAATTGTTAAAATGAGTGTAGTTTGGTCCATGAGGCGTGAAGTTTTTACTGTAAAACAAGGCTAAATAATTTTCTGCATCAGGGTAATCTGCTATCCAAGATTTTCTAAAAAAATTAAGTTTTGAACGGGCAACTAACTCTCTATGAGTGGTAGCTTGAACAATATCTACTTTAACTTTTATGCCAATTTCCCCTAATTGATGTTGAATGAATTCGCATAAATCTACATAATTGGCAGTGGTATGTAATGTGATTTCGGGAAGTCCTTCCCCATTTGGATAGCCGGCTAAATAAAGTAATTCTTTTGCTTTCTCCGGATTGTAGTTATATCCTTTTACTTTTTCTTCATTATAAGATGGCAACCCTTTTGGCACAAAACCCGCTTCGGCAGGTGTACCAATGTTTTTACGTAAATAGGAAATCATTTGCTTTCTATCAAAACCATAATTAATAGCTTGACGGATGTATTTTTTTCGTAGAGGACTATTGGTTACTATATCTAATTCTTCGTCCACTAAAATTCCAAGATACTCCGTATTGAGGTAGGGATTAGTGAGCATAGTAATTTGGTCTTTAAATTTATCTTTTAATTTGCCATCAGGTGTAAAAATACTTTCTTTATTATCACCGTCTCTGCCGGATACAAACTCTAATTCTCCGTTTAGAAATTTTAAAAACTCCATTTCTTTGTCTTTTACAAACGTAATGGAAACTGCATCAATATAAGGAAGTTGCTGTCCTGTTTCGTCTTTCTCCCAATAGTTGGGGTTTTTTAGGAGAACCAATTTGTTGTTTTCGTCCCATATTTTAAACATAAAAGGACCGGTACCAACAGGATTGCTGCGATAATCATTTTTATAATATTCTACCACTTCTTGCGGAACTACTGCACAATATTGCATGGTTAGAATACCTAAAAAGGGAGGGAAAGGTTGTGCTAAGTAAATTTTTAGTGTAGTATCATTAATGGCTTTAAATGGTTGATATTCGTTTTCGTATTCAAAAGATAAATTATTGAAAATCCAAGCACCCGGTGAAGCCACCTTAGCATCTATTATTCGGTTAAAGCTATAAACAAAATCATGGGCAGTTACTTTTCTTCCTTTACCATTTTCAAAACGTTCATTATCGTGAAAATAAACGTTATTTCTTAAATAAAAGGTATATGTTTTACCATCATCAGAAATTTCCCAACGTTTAGCAATGGAGGGTTTAATGGTTAAATTATCATCCATTTCAACTAACCCGTTATATAGGTGATTACATGCCCAAATATTTTCAGGATTTCTTGAAAAAGCTGGGTCTAATGATGTAATGCCGGCCGCTTCATTATATCTAAATATTTTGAGTTTTTCCTCACTGTTTTTAGTAGTACAAGAAAACAAAATCAAAAATGGCATTACTGATAATATAATTGAGAATCGATTCATAAGAATAAAAATATTATTTTATGAATGTAATTTTAAGCATTAATAAAAGGCTATTCGGGGTGGTTTAAGCCTTGTTTTCAACATGTTTTTTAACATGTTCTTTGACGGTATTAAGTACTTTTTTTGCTTGTTTTTCAGATAAATCTACTCCAAAAGGAATTTGTCTTTCGTTTACTTCAAGAAAAAGCGTGTAGTGATTAGTGTTCCAATAAGAGGAAGAAATATTATAAACGGGCTTATCTTTATGCTTTAATACATTTATAGAAGAAATGTTTTCCAGTTCATACTTTTCGGTTATCCCTCTTTTAGCAATGTTTTTAGTTAAAAAAATCCCTTCGTTATCAATGGTGATAATTTCGTTTCCAAATTTTCTCCATCGGATAGCATAAATTACTTTAAACTCGAAAAACAACCAAAAAACCAAATAAACGATAAAGAAAATTTTTGTGTTTGTAGGATAATCAAAAAAGAATTGACTTATAATGGCTGCACCGCAAAGTGAAAAAAGTACTAACCATACTACTAATAAGTTTTGCTTTTGTTGATTGTAATTAGGAAAAATAGTAATGGTGATGTCGTTATTTCCTTCTTTAAAATCGATTTTATTTTCCATTTGATGCTTTAAATAGTGGTTGTAAGGGTTAAAAATTCTACTTTTTTTAACTTTTTATGTAATTTTTAACTAAAAAATTATACATTCAACAAAGAGGCATTATCTTTGTAAAATAAGATGTAAAATTATTAATCTTTAAAACAATAAAACAGAAACAACACTATGAAAAAATCAATCTTACAATTTTCATTATTTACAATTACCCTAATTACTTCTGTTCAACTATTAGCCCAGGATAAAAAAATAGAAGATTTAAACTTTCTATACGTTGATGAGAAGTATGATAAGTTAGTAGATAAATCTCAAAAATTAATGGATGACGACACTTACAGAAGACATCCTATGCCTTATTTGTATGCAGCAATGGGATTATACGAAATTTCTAAATTACCGGAAAAATATAGTTTTGGAGAAAGAGATTCTGATTATCCTAAACCGCTTAAAGATGCAGAAAAGTACATGTATAAATATGTGAAGTATGAAGAAAAAGCTCAAAAATATTTTCCTGATTACGAACCCACAAAAGCAGATTATAAAGAATTTTTCTTAGCAATTGCAGACACAGCAAACAAATTAGGACAACATTTATTTTTAGTTGATAAACCAAGAAAAGCTGCTTTAGAATACAAATACGCCTATAAAGCCATATCTGACGACCCTGTTTTATTATTGTGGCAAGGCATCTGTGAAATTAAATCTATGAATGCGGTAGAAGGAAAAAAGAATGCTATGGCAGCTATGGAGCAAATTGATGAAAATTTCCAACCATCTGAAGCTACAGCTGGAGTAATTTCTTCAGGAATGTTGATATTAGAAGAATATTTTACTCAAGAAGGAGAAATGGAATTAGCAGCAAAAGCAAAAAAAATGGTAGAAGTATTTAAAAAGTACGATCCGGAGGTCTTGGATAAGAAAAAACAAGAAGAAAAGAAACAAAAAGCCAAAGAAAAGGATGT